>JAQGMU010000455.1 GCA_028292195.1 Ramlibacter sp.
CGACCACCGCGCCGAGCACGCCGCCCACTGCGGCACCGACCGGGCCGCCCATGGCGCCCGCTGCGGCACCCGCGACCGCGCCGCCGGCGGCGCCGAGTCCGGTGCCTATCGGGTGCGCGCCCGGTTCGTCGGTGATGGGGTCGCGGTTCTGGTCGTTGTGTTCGCGTTCTTCAGCAGCCATTGAATGCTCCTTATGTTCAGGGATGTGGCTCTCATCTTCCGGCCTTGGCCCATCGGGGGCGTAGGCGTGGAGCCGATAGCCGATGTAGGAATCGTCGGTCCCGGCGCGACGCGAGACGCAAGGCTGAGTGCGCCCCACAGGGGAACGCAGCACCGTCCTACACCTCGAGGGCAGGCGCATGGGGCAATCTGGTCCGACGGGTGAGCCCATGAAATATTCACTTCGAAAAACTCCTTCCCATCTGCACCTCACGTACAAGTACGGCGAGGCCAACGGCGGCCTGCTCGGGCGCAACCTCGTGCTGGAAGCCGATGGCAACGTGCTGACGCTGGAGGTCGACCTCTCGGCGAACCTGCTGGCGCGCAACAAGAGCTCGCCCTGGTACCTGGACGCGGTCAGCCTCTCGACCAACTACCACAAGCTCAAGTCGCTGCAGTGCCCCGACAACCTGGTGCGCACGCGGCTCATCCGGGCCTGGGAGGGGGTGGAGGAGCCGAAGATGCGCATGCGCCTGATCCTCGCGCCGCGCGGCCGCTATCTCTTCGAGGTGTCGCCGCACTCGCTGTTCATGGGCGGCATCCAGCTCGACGTCCAGGCCTTCCTGGAAGAAGACTCCGAATCGCATACCCCCGGCGACACCCAGCCGGTCACCGAAGCCGACGGCGACTCCGCCGGCCCCCATCACAGGAAACACGCATGACCCGCATTACCCTCAGCCGCTGGCTGTCCGCCCTAGGGGCGGCCTGCCTGCTGGCCCTGCCCGCCGTGCAGGCCCACGCCGATGCCGGCAGCCTGCGGGCCAAGTACCAGGACCTGCGCGAAGAGCTGCGCAACAACTCGTTCCAGCGCCAGCTGTACATCGATTCGACCGAGAGCGCGAACGCGCTGCAGGGCGACGTCTACGCGGTGCTCGAGCACCCGCTGGAGAAGGTGAAGGGCTCGCTGCAGGACGCGAATGCCTGGTGCGACATCATGCTGCTGCCCTTCAACACCAAGTACTGCCACGCCAGCGACAACCAGCTGGCGGTGCGCATCGGCCGCAAGTCCACCCAGACGGTGGAGCAGGCGTACAAGATCGATTTCCGCTTCCAGAACGCGGCGGCGACCAGCGATTACTTCGATTCCCGGCTGACCGCGGCGCAGGGCCCGGTGGGTACGCGTGACTACCGCATCAACGTGGAGGCGGTCTCGCTCGACGCCGGCCACACCTTCATGCACCTGAGCTATGCCTATGGCTACGGCACGGCCGGCAAGATCGCGATGGGGGCCTACCTGCAAACCGTCGGTGCCTCCAAAGTGGGCTTCAGCCAGAGCAGGGAGCCCGGCGAGCAGGGGCAGTTGACCGGCGGCGTGCGCGGCGCGATCGAGCGCAATGCGATGCGTTACTACCTGGCCATCGACGCCTACCTGGATTCACTGGCCGCGCCGGAAGCGCAGCGGGTGGACAGGCGCATCAATGCCTGGTTCACCGCGACCGAGCGCTATCCGAAGCAGTTGCACGAGATGGATCGCGCGGCGTATGTGCAGATGAAGAGGGCGGAATACGAGCGGCAGCAGACGGCGGCGTTGAACTGAGCGGACGACCCAAAGGAAAAGGGGCGCATTGCGCCCCTTTCGCTTTTTCCCGCTGCCTTATTTCAGGCCAGCCGCCGCACGCAGCGTTTGCGCCTTGTCAGTGCGCTCCCAGGTGAACTCCGGCTCCTCGCGGCCGAAGTGGCCGTAGGCGGCGGTCTTCTCGTACACCGGGCGCAGCAGGTCCAGCATCTGGATGATGCCCTTCGGCCGCAGGTCGAAGTGCTCGTTGATCAGCTCGGCGATCTTGTGGTCGGGAATGACGCCGGTGCCTTCGGTGTAGACCGTCACGTTCATCGGCTTGGCCACGCCGATCGCGTAGGCCACCTGGATCTGGCACTGGCGCGCCAGGCCGGCGGCCACGATGTTCTTGGCCACGTAGCGGGCGGCATAGGCGGCCGAGCGGTCGACCTTGGACGGGTCCTTGCCCGAGAACGCGCCGCCGCCGTGCGGGCAGGCGCCGCCGTAGGTGTCGACGATGATCTTGCGGCCGGTCAGCCCGCAGTCGCCCTGCGGGCCGCCGATGACGAAGCGGCCGGTCGGGTTGATCAGGTAGCGGGTTTCCTTCAGCCACTCCTTGGGCAGCACCGGCTTGATGATCTCCTCGATGATCGCCTCGGTGAAAGAGGACTTCATCTTGTGGCCGTCGCTCTGCTCGGGGCTGTGCTGCGTGGACAGCACCACCGTGTCGATGCTGTGGGGCTTGCCGTCCACATAGCGCATCGTCACCTGGCTCTTGGCGTCGGGCCGCAGGAAAGGCAGGCGGCCGTCCTTGCGCAGCTGGGCCTGGCGCTCCACCAGCCGGTGCGCGTAGTGGATAGGCGCCGGCATCAGCTCCGGCGTTTCGTCGCAGGCGTAGCCGAACATCAGGCCCTGGTCGCCGGCGCCGGTGTTCAGGTGGTCGTCACTCGCGTGGTCCACGCCCTGGGCAATGTCGTTGCTCTGCTTGTCGTAGCAGACCATCACGGCGCAGCCCTTGTAGTCGATGCCGTACT
>JAQGMU010000533.1 GCA_028292195.1 Ramlibacter sp.
GCAGGCCTACGAAGGCGTGGTGATCGCCAAGCGCAACCGCGGCCTGAACAGCGCCTTCACGGTGCGCAAGATCTCCAGCGGCGAAGGCGTCGAGCGGACCTTCCAGACCTACAGCCCGCTGATCGCCGGCATCGAAGTCAAGCGCCGCGGCGACGTCCGCCGCGCCAAGCTGTACTACCTGCGCGAGCGCAGCGGCAAGTCGGCCCGCATCAAGGAAAAGCTGGCCCACCGCGACAAGGCGCCTGCCGCCGAATAAGCGGGGCCCGCCCTCCGAACCGACCGCCGCCGGCCCCGTGCTCGCGGCGGTTTTTCCTTTTTTGCCCATGATGCACAACGCCCAGTCCCTGCCGCCTGAAACCGCGCTGTCGAAGATCCCCGGCTTCGACCCGCGCAGCGCGCCCGTGATCGGTATCGACGGCCACCTGGCAGCGGTGACGGCGGAGCGGCTGACGCCGGACGCGCTGCGCGCGCGTTTCGCCGCGCCGCCGGCCTGGGAGCCGGAGATCGTGGCGGAGCGCCGCTTCACCGACCGCCAGACGGTCCTCGCCGCGGTGCTGGTGCCCATCGTCATGCGCGAGCGGCCGATGGTGCTGCTGACGGAGCGCGCCACGCACCTCAGCACCCACTCGGGGCAGGTTGCCTTTCCCGGCGGCAAGTGCGACGACACCGACCTCGACGCCGCCGACACGGCGCTGCGCGAGGCCCACGAGGAAATCGGGCTGGAGCGTCCGCTGGTCGAGGTGATCGGCCTGATGCCGACCTACAAGACCGGCACCATGTTCATCGTCACGCCGGTCGTCGCGCTGGTGCAAGCCGACTACAGGCTGGCGCTGAACGCTTCCGAGGTGGCCGACGCCTTCGAGGTGCCGCTGGACTTCCTGATGAACCCGGCGCACCACCACCGGCACGCCATCGACATCGGGGGGGTGCGGCGCGAGTGGCTGTCCATGCCCTACATGGACGGCAGCACGGACCGTTTCATCTGGGGCGCGACGGCGGCGATGCTGCGCAACTTCTACCGCTTGCTGGTGGCCTGAGCGGCGGGGCCGCGGGTCCTGCCCGCTATCATCCCGCCCTATGAGCTTTTTCGCGATCCTGTTCGCCTTCCTGCTCGAACAGGTGCGGCCGCTGGGCGAACACAATCCGATCCACAGCAGCCTGCGCGTCTGGGCGCGCTGGGTCAGCCGCAACTTCGACGCCGGCAAGCCGCAGCATGGCTGGGTGGCCTGGTCGCTCGCCGTCGTGGGCCCGGCGCTGCTGGCGCTGGCCATCCACTGGCTGCTGGTGGTGTTCGTGGGCTGGCCGCTGGCCATGCTGTGGAACGTGGCCGTGCTGTACGCCACGCTCGGTTTCCGCCAGTTCAGCCACCATTTCACCGATATCCGCGACGCGCTGGAAGCCGGCGACGAGGCACTGGCCCGCGAGCTGCTGGCGCAATGGCAGCGCGTCGACGCCGGCGAGCTGCCGCGCAGCGAGATCGTGCGGCACGTGATCGAGTATTCGGTGCTGGCCGCGCACCGCCACGTGTTCGGCGTGCTGGCCTGGTACTCGGTGCTGGCGGCCTTCGGTTTCGGCCCGGCCGGCGCGGTGCTGTACCGCATGGCCGAATTCGTGGCCCGCTACTGGAAGTACCGCAGCCGCATCGAGGTGCAGCCGGCCAGCGAGGCCCTGCAATCGGCGGCCGCCCGCGCCTGGGCCGCGATCGACTGGCTGCCGGCGCGCATCACCGCCATCGCCTTCGCCGTGGTCGGCAGCTTCGAGGAAGCCATCGACTGCTGGCGCAACCATGCCCAGCGCTTTCCCAACGACAACGACGGCGTGATCCTGGCCGCCACCTCGGGCGCGGTCAACGTGCGGCTGGGCGGCGAGGCGCTGAAGCCGGCCTTCACGCCCAACACGACCCAGCCGTTCCCGAGCGGCGGCGCCGGCGTCGAGCCGCCGCTGGATACCGTCTCCACGCCGGGCCGCGAGGCCGAGACGCAGCATCTGCGCAGCATCGTGGGACTGGTGTGGCGCTCGGTGGTGTTGTGGATGGTGTTGCTGGCGCTGCTGACACTGGCGCGGCTGCTCGGCTGATCGATCGGTCGGTGGGGTCGCTGCGCGAACCCACCCTACACAACCGCATGCCCGGTGGTTGGTGGGGTACACAAACCGCATGCCCGGTGATCGGCGGGGCACAAAAACCGCAAGCCCCGTGGGGTCGGCGGGGTGCGCAACCCGCAAGCCCCGTAGGGTGGGTTCGCGAAGGCGACCCCACCGGTTGCGTCAAGCCGCCGCCGGCACCCGCGCCAACTGCGCCTGCGCCCACCGCACGATGTCCCCGGCTGCCATCGCGCCGGCCTGGCGTGCGACTTCCTTGCCGCCCACGAACAGGGCGAGCGTCGGAATGCTGCGGATGTTCAGGCGCGCGCCCAGGCCCTGTGCCTCATCGGTATTGACCTTCACCAGCTGGACCTTCGGCTCCAGCTGCGTGGCGGCCTGTTCGAACGCCGGTGCCATCATGCGGCAGGGGCCGCACCAAGGTGCCCAGAAGTCCACCAGCACCGGCAGCTCGCCGCGCGTGATGTGGCGCTCGAATTCCGTGGCGCTCAGGTTTTGCGGATGCCCGTCGAAGAGGGCCTGGTGGCAACTGCCGCAGTCAGGCGTCTTGGCGAGATCGACCGACTGGATGCGGTTGGTGGTGTGGCAGTGCGGGCAGACGACGTGCAGCTGGCTCATGGGAACCGGTCTCCTGTTTCCCATTAGATGCGGATGCCCCGCATCGTTCACAAGAGCCCTAATATTTCGGCTGCGAGAGTTCCTCGAAGAGGGTACGGTAGATGCGGTAACGGCTGGGCTCGATGCAGCCCGGCTGGTGGGCTTCGCCTTCCCTGGCCACCGCGGCCTGCACGTCGCAACCCGGTTCGTGCAGGTGGGTGCAGTTGTAGAAGCGGCATTCCGTCGCGTGCGGCTTCAGGTCCGGCATCAGGCCGGCCAGCTGCATCGGCTCGATGTGGTGCAGGCCGAACTCCTGGAAGCCGGGCGAGTCGATGAGCGCCGTGCCCGAGGGCTGGTCGACCCAGTACCAGGTGGTGGCCGTGGTGGTGTGCTTGCCGGAGTTCAGCGCCTGCGAGATCTCGCCGGTCAGGGCCTGCGCCTGCGGCACCAGCAGGTTGATCAGCGTGCTCTTGCCGGCGCCGGAGGGGCCCAGCACCAGCGTGGTCTTGCCGTGCAGGTGCTTGAGCAGGTGTTCGCGGTCGGTTTCCTTCGACAGGCGCAGCGACAGCGGCAGCACGCCGTAGCCCATCGCGTGGTACGGCACGAGGCGCTTCCAGGCGCGCTCGAAGGGCTCGACCAGGTCGCTCTTGTTCAGCGCGATCAGCGGCATGATCTGCTCGGCGCCGGCCGCGATCAGGGCGCGGGCCAGCTGCATCTCCGAGAACTCGGGCTCGGCCGCGATCAGCACCAGCACCGTGTCGAGGTTGGCGGCGAAGGACTTGGTGCGGATCTCGTCCTGGCGGTAGAACAGGTTGCGCCGCGGCAGCACCGAAGCGATGACGCCTTCGTCGCCGGTGCTGCGCCATTCCACGCGGTCGCCCACCACCGCCTCGTTCTTCTTGCCGCGCGAGTGGCAGATGCGGCGGCTGCCGTCGGGCGACTCCACCATGCAGTGGCGGCCATGGGTCGCGATCACCAGCCCCGGCTGGGGCGCGCCGAGGTCAGTCAAGGGGGACGGCCCTCATGCGAGCAGGGCGTCGGCCCGGGCCGCGCACTCGAAGTCGGTTTCGGAGAGGCCCTTGACGTCGTGGGTGTTGAAGCGCACCACGCAGCGGTTGTAGTGCACCGACAGGTCCGGGTGGTGGTCCAGCGCATTGGCGATGAAGGCCAGCGCGTTCACGAACGAGATGGTCTCGTAGTAATTGGCGAAGCCGTAGGCCTTCTCGATGGCGACGTTGGCGCCGTCGCCGCTGAGTTTCCAGCCGGGATGCTCGGTGAGCTTCGTCACGATCTCGGTCGGCGTCAGCGCGCGGCGCGCGACTTTCGACCAGTCGGTCTTCTTCAATGTCATGCGGGGACTCCGGCACCCAGCCGCGCCAGGCGCTCCGAGGCCGGCGGGTGCGAATAGTAGAACTTGACGAACACCGGGTCGGGCGTCAGCGTGGACGCATTGTCCTCGTACAGCTTCAGCAGCGCGTTGCCCAGGTCCCGGCCGCTGGTCTGGGTGGCGGCGAAGGCGTCGGCCTCGAACTCGTGGCGGCGCGAGAACTGCGCCATCAGGGGCGAGATGAAATAGGTGAACGCCGGCACCGCCAGCATGAACAGCAGCAGCGCCAGGGCGTCGTTGGGACCGACCATGTTGGGCCGGACGCCGAGGCCGCTGTAGAACCATCCCTTGGTGGCCAGCCAGCCGAGCAGGGCGAAGCCCAGCAGGCTCAGCGCGAACAGCGCCACGATGCGTTTGATGATGTGCTTGTGGCGGAAGTGGCCCAGCTCGTGCGCCAGCACCGCGTCGACTTCGCCCGGCGAGAGCTTGGCCAGCAGCGTGTCGTAGAAGACCACGCGCTTGGCGGCGCCGAAGCCGGTGAAGTAGGCGTTGGCATGGGCGCTGCGCTTGCTGCCGTCCATCACGAACAGGCCCTTGGCGGCGAAGCCGCAGCGCTGCATCAGGGCGGTGACGCGTGCCTTCAGCGTCTCGTCTTCCAGCGGCTGGAACTTGTTGAACAGCGGCGCGATGAAGCTGGGGTAGACCACCAGCAGCAGCAGGTTGAAGCCCATCCACACGGCCCAGGCCCACAGCCACCACCACGGGCCGGCGGCGCCCATCAGCCAGAGGATCAGGGCCGCGATCGGCAGCCCGATGACGGCGCCCAGCAGGGTGGCCTTGGCGGCGTCGGCCAGCCAGAGCTTCCAGGTCATCTTGTTGAAGCCGAAGCGCTGCTCGACGACGAAGGTCTGGTACAGCGAGAACGGCAGCTCCAGCAGGCCGCCGATGACGGCGAACGCACCCAGCAGCACCAGTTGTTGCAGCATGCCGGGGCCCATCCAGGCCAGCAGCGCACGGTTCAGCGCGTCCAGGCCGCCCAGCAGCGTCCAGCCGATCAGCACCGCGGTGCCGAAGGCGGTTTCGATCAGGCCCACCCGCGACTTGCTGACGGTGTAGTCCGCGGCTTTCTGGTGGGCCGCCAGCGAAACCGTGCCGGCGAAGGCAGCCGGCACGCTCGCGCGGTGGCGGGCGACGAAGCGCACCTGGCGGGTGGCCAGCCAGAACTTCACGGCCAGGCCCGCCAGCAGGAATGCGGCGAAGGCCAGCGTGAGTACATAAGAAGGAGTCATCCCTCGAATGTTAGGCCATCAGCGACAATCTCCAGATGGCAGATGAATCCCCCGTTGCACTGGGCAAGAGCGACCAGAACCTCGTCTGGCTGGACTGTGAGATGACCGGCCTCGACCCCGAACGCGACCGCATCATCGAAATTGCAGTCGTGGTCACCGGCCCCAACCTGGAGCCGCGCATCGAAGGGCCGGCCATCGCCGTCCACCAGAGCGACGCCCAGCTGGACCTGATGGACAACTGGAACAAGGGCACCCACGGCAAGAGCGGCCTGACCGACAAGGTCCGTGCTTCCGTCATCGACGAGGCGCAGGCCGAACAGCAGGTGCTGGACTTCGTCATGAAGTACGCGCCCAAGCAGGGCAGCCCGATGTGCGGCAACAGCATCGGCCAGGACCGCCGCTTCCTGGTGAAGTACATGCCCAGGCTGGAGGCCTGGTTCCACTACCGCAACCTCGACGTCAGCACGCTCAAGGAGCTGTCCAGGCGCTGGCGGCCCGAGGTCTACGCCTCGTTCAAGAAGCGCCAGCTGCACACCGCGCTGGCCGACGTGCACGAGTCGATCGACGAGCTGGCCCACTACCGGGAGCACTTCCTGAAACTGGCGCCGTGACGTCGGCTTGCGGGAAAACCCGAAGTCTGCGATAATCGACGGCTTGGCTGCATTGCCTGCAGCTTTTGACGCGCATCTGCCTTCTCGCACCGGCTCCACGAAGGAGCCACACCGGCCGCAAGCCCGTGTAGTCGTTGGAATGGTTGATGTATTTAAACCATTTCAATGACGGCGCCGCCCGCCCTGGGCCGCGCTGCGTGGATAAATCATGACAACTGAAAACACCACTCCCGTGGACACCACCGCCGTGGACGCCACCCCCGTCGCCAACGGCTTTGCCGTGCTCGGCCTCGCTCCCGAACTGCTTGCCGCCGTGGCCGACCTGGGCTTCACCCAGCCCACCACCGTGCAGGAACAGTGCATCGGCAAGGCCATGAGCCGGACCGAGGGCTTCATCGACCTGATGGTCTCCAGCCAGACCGGCAGCGGCAAGACCGCGGCCTTCCTGCTGCCGGTGCTCAACACCCTGCTGCAGCAGCAGGCCGCCGCCGAAGCCGCCGACAAGGCGGCTTACGAAGAAGCCCTGGCCCGCGGCGAAGCCCCGGCCAAGAAGGCCCGCAAGAACCCGCTGAACCCGCGCAGCTTCAAGGCCGCCGTGCCCGGCGCGCTGATCGTCTGCCCGACGCGCGAACTCGCGCAGCAGGTGGCGAACGACGCCATCGACCTGGTCCAGCATTGCAAGGGCCTGCGCATCGCCAACGTGGTGGGCGGCATGCCTTACCAGATGCAGATCGCGCGCCTGCAGAACGCCGACCTGGTGGTCGCCACCCCCGGCCGCCTGCTGGACCTGCAGCGCTCCGGCCAGATCAAGCTGGACCAGGTGCAGTTCCTGGTGGTCGACGAAGCCGACCGCATGCTGGACCTCGGCTTCGCCGAAGACCTGGCCGAAATCCACCAGCTGACCGCCAACCGCCACCAGACCATGATGTTCAGCGCCACCTTCGCGCCGCGCATCCAGGCCCTGGCCTCGCGCGTGATGCGCAAGCCGCAGCACATCCAGATCGATTCGCCGCAGGAAGCGCACGCCAACATCAAGCAGGTCCTGTTCTGGGCCGACGACGCCCGCCACAAGCGCGCGATGCTGGACCACTGGCTGCGTGACAAGAGCATCAACCAGGCGATCGTGTTCGCCAGCACGCAGATCGAATGCGATGGCCTCGCCGAAGACCTGCAGCAGGAAGGCTTCGACGCCGTTGCGCTGCACGGCGCCCTGTCGCAGGGCCTGCGCAACCGCCGCCTGATGGCCCTGCGCCGCGGCCAGGTGCAGATCCTGGTGGCGACCGACGTCGCTGCCCGCGGCATCGACGTGCCGACGATCACCCACGTGTTCAACTACGGCCTGCCGATGAAGAGCGAGGACTACACCCACCGCATCGGCCGCACCGGCCGCGCGGGCCGCGACGGCCTGGCCGTCACCTTCGCCGAGTTCCGCGACCGTCGCAAGATCGGCGACATCGAGGCGTACAGCAAGCAGCTCTTCAACGCTGAAGTGATCCCTGGCCTGGAGCCGAAGCAGCGCTTCGCCCCGACCTCGGCGCCGCGCAGCGGCTTCGGCGGCAAGCCGGCGCGTCCGGGCGAGCGTCGCAACGGCAACGGTGGCGGTGGCTTCGGCAGGAACACGGGCTTCGGCGCCAAGTCGTTCGGCCCGCGTGAAGGCGGACGTGGCGGCTTCGGTGGCCCGCGTGAAGGCGGCTTCGGCGACCGGGGTCGTCCGGCGCGTTAAGA
>JAQGMU010000542.1 GCA_028292195.1 Ramlibacter sp.
CTCCATCGTCGACAAGCTGGGCCTCAAGCAGGGCAAGGGCCCGTTCAACATCGAGCTGTTCGGCGGCTCGCCGGACGACAACAATGCGTTCTTCTTCTACGACGGCGCGATGTCCGTGTTCAAGCCGTACATCGATAGCGGCAAGCTCGTCGTGCGCAGCAAGCAGATGGGCATGGACAAGGTCGGCACCCTGCGCTGGGACGGCGCCGTGGCCCAGGCCCGCATGGACAACCTCCTGTCCGCCTTCTACGGCAAGGAGAAGGTCAACGCCGTGCTGTCGCCCTATGACGGCCTGTCGATCGGCATCCTGTCTTCGCTCAAGGGCGTGGGTTACTGCACCGCCAGCCAGCCCTGCCCGGTGGTGAGCGGCCAGGACGCCGAAGTCCAGTCCGTCAAGTCCATGCTGCGCGGCGAGCAATATTCCACCGTGTTCAAGGACACGCGCGAGCTGGCCAAGGTCGCGGCCAACATGGTCGACGCCGTGCTCTCGGGCAAGACGCCCGAGATCAACGACACCAAGACCTACAACAACGGCGTCAAGGTCGTGCCGTCCTACCTGCTCAAGCCGGTCAGCGTCGACTCCAGCAACTGGAAGCAGGTGCTGATCGGCAGCGGCTACTACAAGGAAGCCCAGGTCAAGTGACCATGGACAGCATCCTGGAGATGCGCGGCATCACCAAGACCTTCCCCGGCGTGGTGGCCCTCAAGGAGGTGAACCTCTCGGTTCGCGCCGGCGAGATCCACGCCGTGGTCGGCGAGAACGGGGCCGGCAAGTCGACGCTGATGAAGGTGCTGAGCGGGGTCTACCCGCACGGCTCCTTCGACGGCGAGATCCGCTTCGCCGGCCAGCCCCGGCAGTTCCGCGACATCTCGGCCAGCGAGGACCTGGGCATCATCATCATCCACCAGGAACTGGCGCTGGTGCCGCTGCTGTCGATCGCCGAGAACATCTTCCTGGGCAACGAGCCGGCGCGGCGCGGCGTGGTCGACCGCCACGCGGCCCATGTCCGCACCCGTGAGCTGCTGGCCACGGTGGGCCTGGACGAATCGCCGGCCACGCTGGTGGACGACCTGGGGGTCGGCAAGCAGCAGCTGGTGGAGATCGCCAAGGCCTTGTCCAAGCGGGTCAAGCTGCTGATCCTCGACGAGCCGACCGCCAGCCTGAACGAGACCGACAGCGAGGCCCTGCTGCAGTTGTTGCTGGGACTGAAGAAGCACGGCGTGACCAGCATCCTGATATCGCACAAACTCAACGAGATCGAAAAGGTCGCCGACACCATCACGGTGCTGCGCGACGGCAGCACGGTGCAGACGCTGGACTGCCGCGAGCAGCCGGCCAGCCAGGACATCATCATCCGCAACATGGTCGGCCGCGAGATGGCGGAGCGCTACCCGAAGCGCGTGCCGCAGATCGGCAAGACCGTCTTCGAGGTGCGCGACTGGACGGTGCACCATCCGCTGCACGCCGAGCGGCAGGTCGTGAAGGGTGTGAGCCTGCAGGCGCGGCGCGGCGAGATCGTCGGCATCGCCGGCCTGATGGGCGCCGGCCGCACCGAGCTGGCGATGAGCGTGTTCGGCCGCTGCTACGGCCAGCGCATCAGCGGCAAGGTGCTGGTGAAGGGCAAGGAAGTGGACGTCTCCAATGTCGGCCGCGCGGTGGCGCATGGCATCGCCTACGTCACCGAGGACCGCAAGGGCTACGGCCTGCTGCTGGACGACGACATCGCCCGCAATACCTCGCTGGCGAACCTGCCCGCCGTGTCGAATCGCGGCGTGATCGACGAAGGCCGCGAGTTCGGCGTGGCCGACGGCTATCGCCGCCAGCTGCGCATCCGCTGCGCCGGCGTGCACCAGACGGTGGGCCAGCTCTCCGGCGGCAACCAGCAGAAGGTGGTGCTGGGCAAATGGCTGTTCACGCAGCCGGAAGTGCTGATCCTCGACGAGCCCACGCGCGGCATCGACGTCGGCGCCAAGTTCGAGATCTACAGCCTGATGGCGCAGATGGCCGCCGAGGGCAAGTGCATCATCATGATCTCGTCGGAGATGCCGGAGCTGCTGGGCATGTGCGACCGCATCTACGTGATGAACGAAGGCCGCTTCGTCGCCGAGTTCGGCGCCGCCGAGGCCAGCCAGGAGAAGATCATGCGTTCCATCGTCCGGGCGGGGGCCCTGCAATGAGCACTGAAATCGCGAACACCGAACTCGCCCAGCCCGCGGCGGCCCCGCCGGGCCGGGCCCTGGATTTCCTGCGGGCCCACCTGCGCGACTACGCGATGCTGCTGTCGCTGGTGGCCATCATGGCCTTCTTCCAGTACATGACCGGCGGCACGCTGATGCAGCCGCTGAACCTGACCAACCTGGTGCTGCAGAACAGCTACATCGTCATCATGGCGCTGGGCATGCTGCTGGTCATCGTGGCGGGCTACATCGACCTGTCGGTCGGTTCGGTCTGCGGCTTCATCGGCGCGCTCGCGGCGGTGCTGATGGTCAACCTGAACTGGCACTTCGTGCCGGCCTCGCTGGCCTGCCTGGCCGCCGGCGCGCTGATCGGCGGGGCCCAGGGTTGGTTCGTGGCCTACATGCGCATCCCGTCCTTCATCGTCACCCTGGCCGGCATGCTGGTGTTCAAGGGCCTGGCGCTGCTGGCGCTGCAGGGGCAGTCGGTGGGCCCGTTCCCGCCGGAGTTCCAGCTGCTGTCCACCGGCTTCCTGCCGGATCCGCTGGGCGGCGACTCGCTGCGCCTGACTTCGCTGCTGCTCGGCGTGCTGGCCGCGGCGGCGCTGGTGTTCTTCAAGCTGCGCGAGCGCAAGCAGGCGGCGAAGCACGGCATGGAGGTCGAGCCGCTGCCCTTCTTCCTGCTGAAGAACCTGGTGTTCGTCGCGCTGATCGTGGCGCTGAGCGCCCTGCTTTCGGCCTACCGCGGGCTGCCCAACGTGCTGGTGGTGATGGCGGTGCTGATCGTCTGCTACGACTTCATCACCCTGCGCACCACCGTCGGCCGCCGCATCTACGCGCTGGGCGGCAACGAGAAGGCGGCCCGGCTCTCGGGCATCAAGACCGAGCGGCTGGCCTTCCTGACCTTCGTCAACATGGGCGTGCTGGCGGCGCTGGCCGGGCTGGTGTTCGCCGCCCGCCTGAACACCGCCACGCCCAAGGCCGGACTCGGCTTCGAGCTGGACGTGATCGCGGCCTGCTTCATCGGCGGCGCCTCCGCTTCGGGCGGCGTCGGCAAGGTGTTCGGCGCCGTGGTCGGCGCCTTCGTGATGGGCGTCATGAACAACGGCATGTCCATCCTCGGCATCGGCATCGACTACCAGCAGGTGATCAAGGGCCTGGTGCTGCTGGCCGCCGTGTTCGTCGACGTCGCCAACAAGAGCAAGCGCTGAAGCGGCCCGCGCCGCACTACGGACTCATCGCATGGACCTGAAACCGCCGCATCGCGACTCCAGCTACCGGCGCCCGCCCGAGCGCAAGAGCATGCATGCGCAGATCGTGCGCGACCTCGGAATGCGCATCGTGGCCGGCGAGTTCCCGCCCGGCGAGCGCCTGCCGGCCGAAGCCGGCCTGTGCGGCCACTACAACGTCAGCCGCTCGGTGCTGCGCGAAGCCACGCGGGTGCTGGCGGCCAAGGGCCTGATCGTCTCCAAGCAACGGGCCGGCGCCATCGTGCGCGCCCGCAGCGACTGGCACCTGCTGGACCCGGACGTGCTGTACTGGCTGATCCAGTCCAAGCCGGCCCCCGATTTCGTCGAAACGCTGATGACGGTGCGGCGCATCTTCGAGCCGGCGGTGGCGGCGCTGTCGGCCCGGGTCGCCAGCGACGAACAGCTGCGCGGCATCGCCGAGGCCTATGCCGGCATGGAAGCGGCGAAGACCCCGGACGAACTGCTGGAGCCCGACCTGGCCTTCCACCGGCGCATCGCGGAGGCCACCGGCAATGACCTGCTGGCCTACATCGGCAACATGCTGTCGCTGGCGCTGCGCGAATCCATCAAGCTGAGCAGCAAGCTGCCCGACACGCACGACCTGTCGCTGCCGCGGCACAAGGCGATCCTCACGGCCCTGCTCAATCACGACCCGCTGGGCGCGCGCCAGGCGACGCTGGTGCAGCTGGAGGAGACGCGGCTGGACATTTCGCGGATCCTGGATTCGGACCTGGAGCTGGTGTAGGCCCATCGGTGGGGTTGCTTCGCAAACCCACCCTACCCGCCATGTAGGGTGGGTTCGCCGCAGGCGACCCCACCGGCGCTTACCTAGAGAGGCCCGCGAACAGTGCGGGCGTATAGGTCAGCAAATGCAGCCCCAACCCGATGGCGCCGCCCACCAGCGTGCCGTTGATGCGGATCGCCTGCAGATCCTTGCCGATGTTCAGCTCGATCTGGTCCGCCATGTCGTGCGCATCCCAGTGCCGGATGGTGTCGCGGATGTGCACCGTGAGGAACTCCGCAAAATCCGGTGCCAGCCCACGCGCCGCCTCCTCCATCTGGGCCGTCAGCGCGCGCCGCAGCTCCGCGTCCTGCGCCAGCTGCAGCCCGAGCCAGCCGCCGGCGCCGGCCACGGCGCGGTGGAACGCCGAGTCCGGCCGCCGCAGGTCTTCGCCCAGCCAGTGCTTGAGCGATGCCCACAGGCCGCCGACGTAGGTGCCGAACTTGGGGTCCTGCAGGATGTACTGCTTGACCTGCTCGCCGCGCGCGCGCAGTTCGGGCTGCGTCTGCAGCTTGGCGACGAAGTCGTGGACGGCCCGGTCGAACAGTTGCCGGTATTCGTGTTCCGGGTTGGCGCGGATGGCCTCCAGCCGCTGGTGGACCGCGTTGGCAATGACCGCAGCCGCGTTCTCGCCGATCCAGTGCGTGGGCAGCATCTTCTGCTTCCTCGGGTGCTCCTCCTTCAGCCAGTCGACGATCTGGGCCGCGATCCAGTCGCGCGTGCCCGGCCGCTCCAGCCACTCCATGGCCTTCGCGATCGCCTGCTCCAGCAGCTGTTCGTGCCGGCCCTCGGCGGTCAGCGCGTCCAGCACGCCGGCCAGCGACTCGGTCAGGTCCATCCCCGCGAACACCTCGCGCACGCCGTCGCGCAGCAGCTGCTCGATGCGCGCGTCCTCCACCATGTGCAGCGCGCCTTCGACGGCGCGCGCCACGTACTGCCCCAGCAGCCGGGTGTTGGCCTCGTCAGTGAGCCACCGCGCGACGTAGCGCGCCGGGTCGTTCTTGCGGATCAGCGCGACCAGCGTGTCCGGCGCCAGGAACTTCTCCTTGACGAACAGCGCCAGGTTGTCGGCGATGCGGTCCTTGCTGCGCGGAATCACCTCGGTGTGGGCCGTGATGAAGGGGATGCCGGTGGGAATGCGCCGGAACAAGGCGGTGACGGCGAACCAGTCGGCCATGCCGCCGACCATCGCCGCCTCCGCCACCGCGCGCAGAGCGAGCAGCCAGCGGTTTTCCGGCAGCGCCATGGTGGCGACGAAGACGGCGGCAGCGGCTGCGAGCAGCAGCGAGGCATTGCGCTTGGCGCGGCCGAGTTCGGCCAGCTTGTTTTCCACCAGGGGCTCCCGCGAAACGGAAACCCGCAGTGTGGCGTGCTTACGGCCTGGCGGGGTTCACGGCGGACTGCCGCGCCACTTCGTTGCGCTTCATGCGCAGGTAGTCGGCCTGGTCGACCTCGTGCAGTTGCCGCGGATACTTCTCCGTGGCGTTGAACCAGGTCTTCAGCCGCTGCTCCAGCCGCTCGGCCGGCGGCGCGGCCAGCGAGCGCAGGTAGCCGTCGATGGCCAGGTAGTAGCGCATGGTGTTGCGCTCCACCACGCCGCGCTGGCCGCCCACGAAGCCGCCGTTGGCGCGGGTGAAGCCCACCTTGTCGCGCCCGACGGTGCCCAGGTACAGGTTCAGGGCCAGGTTGCTGGCCATTCCGTAGCTCAGCGCATAGCCCATGTGCAGGAAGGTTCGCCCGTCCTCCAGCGGCACGGCCTCGGCCAGCAGCCGGTAATCGCGCGTGTCGTAGGGGCCTTCGGCCGCGACCATTTCCACCGACAGGTAGTCGGGGCGCACCACCGCCGGCCGCCAGGCGAAGCGCAGCAGCGTCGCCGAATTCACCGACTGCTCTTCCTTCTTGCCCACCCGCACTTCGAGCAGGTCGCCGGAGCGGCGGCAATACTTGGTGTTGAGGTGCAGGATGAGGATGTCGCACCACTGCGCGGGGTCGGCCAGCGCCGCGCTGACGACTGCAAACGGGTGATCCAGCACGGCATAGACGTCGCCCTCGATGCGGCGCGCGGCCTCCTCCGACTGCAGCACCAGCGGGCCGCCGAAGGCGTTCTCGGCGAGTTGCGGCGCCAGGCTGGCGTGGCGCGCGCGCAGCGCGGGCGGGCCGAGCGCGCCGGCGGCTTCGGCGCCGGTGACCAGCAAGAGCAGCGCCAGGCCGAGAACGGCGGCGGCATGGCGCGGGAATTTCATGCCGCTATTTTGGCTGCAAGTAGTTCTTCACGGCGTAGTCCGAAACCTGCCGTCCCATCTGGCGGCCGACCTCCGTGGAGTGCCGGTAGTGCACGCCGCTCCAGACCCGGGCGTCCGAAACCTCCTGCTCCAGGTCCGACAGCTTGTCCCACTTGCGCGTGACGCCCGGCGCCGTGGGGCTGGTCATGGTGATCGTCGGGACGCCGTCGCCCATCTCGCTCTGCAGCACGCTGACCACCGTGGCGGCGCTGATGCAGTGGGCGCAGGGGTATTCGGGATGCAGCGGTGCGTCCACCAGCGGCAGCCAGCCCGGCGCGCGCTTGATCGCGAAATTGCCGTTCAGGTCGCCGTTGCGCACGGCGGTGATCGGGCGCCAGAAGTTGTACGCGTACTTGGCGTCGAACACCGCGACCAGCGCGTCGTTGAACGCCATGTAGGTCAGCGCCAGCAGGCGCGCCTCGGCCACGGTGGAGAGCTTGCGCGCAGCGACGGCCTGCCGGATCACGCCGTTGAAGGCGGGCGCGCCGGTGACCACCCAGAAGTTCGCCACGGCGGTGTTCTCCGGCGAGCGCGTGCCGCCGGTGCGGGCGCCGACGGAGACGATCTCGGCGTAGTCGCGGGCCCAGAGTTCACCGCTCAGCGCGGGCGGCGGCGGCGGCCGGAACTGGTCGCCGCGCACCAGCAGCCACGGCCGCGAGGCCGCGAAGTCGTCGCTGACCGGCAGGGTGGTCATCACGTAGACGCCGGGCTGGGTCACGGGACGGTACTGCGTGGGCGCGCCGACGCGGTCGTCCGCGCACCAGGCGAGCAGCGTATCCGCCACCGCCAATCCCACCGCCCGGCCGCCATCGCGCGCGGCGCCCTCCGGCGTCGCGGCCAGCGCCGTGGCCAGCGCCTCGTCGAACATCGCACGCTGCTCCGGGAACAGCTTGACCAGCACGGTGTGCGCCGCCGTTGCAGCGGCCGCGTCGGCCGACGCGCCCGCGGGCGGCGTGCCGTTGAACTTGAAGGGCTGGTAGCGCGGCTCGATGGCATTGGCGGCGTCGAACACGGCGGCATGCACGATCGCCATGCTGCGCACCCCCATGGTCGGCGACTGGCGGGCGGCGACCACGGCTTTCAGCGCCAGGTCGTTCCAGTCGAGCACGGTACCGGCCGCTGCGAACCAGGGCGTGGCGAATGCCGCCAGGCCCAGCACGAGCGACCGGAGGGTTGAAGCAATCTTCATGATGGTCCCCGGTGGAGTGGCGCACCCACTCTAGTCCCGGTTCCCGGGCGCCGATGTATGAATTGGCAACCGCGGCGGGTGGCGTACTCAGTTCAGGCGATACCAGCCCACGCCATCGCGCACTTCCTTCACCGCCTCCCCCCGCTGGAGGAGGTAGTTCAGGCAGGCCACGGCCTCGCCGGTGGCCATGCCCAGCAGGCCGGCATCCGCCTCCTCGATCGGGCGGCGGAACAGCGCGACGAACACGTCGACCACCCGGCGCGGCTCCCGCAGCCGCTCGCGCAGCTTGGCGAAGGCTTCCTCCTGCCCCTGCCGCAGGTACTCGATGCGCGCGTGCAGGCCGTGAAAGCAGTCGTTGTGCGCCGGCAGCACCAGCACGTCGTCGGGCACGCGCGCCTGCACGCTGTCCAGCGAGGCCATCCAGTCGGCCATCGGGTTGGCGTCGGGTTCCATCGGCTGGACCGACACGTTGGAGGAAATCTTCGGCAGCACCTGGTCGCCGGAAATCAGCAGCTTGAGCGCCGGGCAGTACAGGCAGGAATGTTCCGGCGAATGGCCGTTGCCGCCCACCACTTCCCAGGCGTGCGCGCCGATCTGCACCACCTGCCCGTCCTCGAGCCGCCGGAAGCTGTCCGGCAGCGTGTAGATGCTCTTGCCGAAATTGCCGAAGCGCGCGCGGTAGCCCTCGATGGCACTCGTGCTCCAGCCGGCCTCCTTGTAGAAGCGCAGCGCGTCGGCCGGCGCTTCGCGCCCGGTGTCGGAGACGACGACGCGGCAGGTCAGGTATTCCAGCCGCGAGATCCAGAGCTGCACGCCATATTTGCGGGTCAGCCAGCCCGCCATGCCGATGTGGTCGGGGTGCATGTGGGTGACGAAGACGCGCGTCAGCGGCCGGTCCAGCGGCGGCTGCTGGAACAACTTCTCCCAGGCCGACACGGTCTCCTCGGTGCGAACGCCGGTATCCACCAGCGCCCAGCCGTCGCCGTCCTCGATCGCCCAGACGTTGATGTGGTTCAGCCGGAACGGCATCGGCAGCCGGATCCAGCGCACGCCGGGGGCGACTTCGACGAAGCCGCCGGTCTCGGGCACCG
>JAQGMU010000547.1 GCA_028292195.1 Ramlibacter sp.
TGATGCCCTCGATCTTCTTTTCGTTGACCAGTTCGGCCATCCGCTCCTGCAGGGTCTTCTTGTTGACCTGGTAGGGCAGCTCGTCGACGATGATCGCGGTGCGCTGGCCGCGGTCGATGTCCTCGAAATGAACCTTGGCCCGCATCACCACCCGGCCGCGGCCGGTGCGGTAGCCTTCCTTGACGCCCGAGATGCCGTAAATGATGCCGGCAGTGGGGAAGTCGGGCGCCGGGATGATCTCCATCAGCTCGTCGATGGTCGCTTCCGGGTTGCGCAGCAGGTGCAGGCAGGCGTCGACCACCTCGTTCAGGTTGTGCGGCGGGATGTTGGTGGCCATGCCCACCGCGATGCCGCCCGAGCCGTTGACCAGCAGGTTGGGCAGCTTGCTGGGGAGCACCAGCGGCTCCCGCTCGCTGCCGTCGTAGTTGGGCCCGAAATCGACCGTCTCCTTGTCGATGTCGGCGATCATCTCGTGGGCGATCTTGGCCAGGCGGATTTCCGTGTACCGCATGGCCGCCGCGTTGTCGCCGTCGACCGAGCCGAAGTTGCCCTGGCCGTCCACCAGCATGTGGCGCATGGAGAAGTCCTGCGCCAACCGCACGATGGTGTCGTAGACCGACTGGTCTCCGTGCGGGTGGTATTTGCCGATGACGTCGCCGACGATGCGGGCCGACTTCTTGTACGGCCGGTTCCAGTCGTTGTTCAGCTCGTGCATGGCGAACAGCACGCGCCGGTGCACCGGCTTCAGGCCGTCGCGCGCATCGGGCAGCGCGCGCCCGACGATCACGCTCATCGCGTAGTCGAGGTAGCTGCGCCGCATCTCCTCTTCGAGGCTGACGGGCAGGGTTTCTTTGGCGAAAGAGGTCATGCGGTGGGGGGAGGTACGGAGCGCGGAACCGACCATTTTACGTTGCGCCGAGGCCTGTCGCGATCGAGCAACAAAACGCCGGGAATCAGACTTTGTCCTACGGGCGCCCATTGGCCCGGCCGTTGATTGTGTAGGACGCTATGGCACAATCACCCCGACGTAACTGGTGAATTGGTCACTAAGGACGTAGCTTTGACGCAGCGCAGCTGCGAATCTTTTCCCCAAGAGGAGAACCATGAAGAAACTGAATAAAGTAGCGCTGATGTGTGCATCGACGGCGCTGCTGGCGGGCTGCGGCGTCATGACCCCGTCGACGACCATGCCTGCCGGCTCGCGCGTAGTCGCCGCGAACGGTGGCAGCGTTGTGGACAACTGGCAAAACGGCACTGGCGAGTACGTGTGGCGCAACGGCACCAACGAACTCTGCTGGCGCGATGCCAACTGGACTCCCGCCACCGCCGCTGTCGGCTGCGATGGTGCCCTGGTTCGTGCGGCCCCGGCCCCGATCCCCGCGCCCCCGGTGGCCCGCCCGGCGCCCCCGCCGCCGCCCGTTGCCGCTCCCCCGGCACCGGCTCCGCAGCCCCCGGCCGCCACCAAGGTGACCTACGCCGCCGACGCCTTCTTCGACTTCGACAAGGCAGTGCTGAAGCCTGAAGGCAAAGCCAAGCTGGACGACCTGGTCGGCAAGATCCAGGGCATCAACCTGGAAGTGATCATCGCCGTTGGCCACACCGACTCCGTCGGCACCGACACGTACAACCAGAAGCTGTCGGTGCGCCGCGCCGAGTCCGTGAAGGCCTACCTGGTCTCCAAGGGCATCGAGAAGAACCGCGTGTACACCGAAGGCAAGGGCGAGAAGCAGCCTGTTGCCGACAACAAGACCGCCGAAGGCCGCGCGAAGAACCGCCGCGTGGAAATCGAAGTGGTCGGCACCCGCGCCAATCGCTGATACGCACCTGCGTAAATCCGCACGAAAGGCCCCGCTTGCGGGGCCTTTTTTCATTTGCTAACCCGAAGAGGCAGCGAGAATACGGCCCAGCCATGATTGAAACCCTGAACGCCGACCCCGCGGAACTGGCGAAGTTCTCCGAGTTCGCCCACCGCTGGTGGGACCCGGACAGCGAGTTCGCGCCCCTCCACAACATCAATCCCCTGCGCCTGCAGTGGATCGACGGCCTGGCCAACCTGGCGGGCAAGCGGGTGGTCGACATCGGCTGTGGCGGCGGCATCCTGACCGACAGCATGGCCCGCAAGGGCGCGAGCGTGCTGGGCGTGGACCTGGCCGGCAAGGCATTGCGGGTGGCACAGCTGCACGCCCTGGAAGCCGGCACGCCCGACGTGGAGTACCGGGAGATCAGCGCCGAGGCGCTGGCCGAAGAGCAGCCGGAGGGCTTCGACGTGGTGACCTGCATGGAAATGCTGGAACACGTGCCGCGGCCGGAATCGGTGGTGCGGGCCTGCGCCAGGCTGGTCAAGCCGGGCGGCTGGGTGTTCTTTTCCACCATCAACCGCAACCCCAAGGCCTTCCTGTTCGCCATCGTCGGCGCGGAATACGTGCTGAGCCTGCTGCCGCGCGGCACCCACGAATACCTGAAATTCATCAAGCCCAGCGAGCTGGCCGGCTGGGCCCGCAGCGCGGGCCTGGGCCTGCAGCAGACGCAGGGCATGGAATACAACCCTCTCACGCGGCGCTACTGGCTCTCGGGCGACACGAGCGTCAATTACCTGGCTGCTACCCGCAGGACGTAATGTTCGAACACGTGAAAGCGGTGCTCTTCGACCTCGATGGCACCCTGATCGACAGCGCGCCCGACCTGGGCGCGGCGGCGGACAAGATGCGCACCGACCGCGGCCTGGCGTCGCTGCCGCTGGACCTCTACCGGCCGATGGCGGGCGCCGGCGCCCGCGGCATGCTGGGCATCGCCTTCAGCATGACGCCCGAGCATCCGGACTTCCCGGCCATGCGCGAGGAGTTCTTTCGCAATTACGAAAGCTGCATGACCCAGCGGACCTACGTGTTCGAGGGCGTGGCGCAACTGATCCAGTCCCTGGTCGACCGCGACATGGCCTGGGGCGTGGTCACCAACAAGGCCATGCGCTTCACGGCGCCGCTGACCCGGGGCATGCCGCTGTTCGCCTCCGCGCGCGCAGTCGTCGGAGGCGATTCGACGCCGCACCCGAAGCCGCACCCGGCGCCGCTGCTGGAAGCCGCGCGGCAGGTGGGGGTGAGGCCGATCGAATGCCTCTACGTAGGCGACGACCTGCGGGACGTGCAGGCGGGCAAGGCGGCGGGCATGCCCACTGTGGCGGCGCTGTATGGGTATCTCGGCAGCCAGGCGGATGTGACGGCCTGGGGAGCGGACATGGCGATCGAGACGCCGCTGGCGCTGCTGAAGCTGTTGAACTTCCGGGTTGCCGCCTGAAGTCGTGATTTCGCAGGTGTGCAGCTTCGCTGCGCACCTCACCCCTCATTCAACTCGTAGCTGGTACTCCGCCCGCCCCCCGCGGACTTGCGCAACACGCCCCTTGCCAGCAGGTCGCTGATGTCACGCAGCGCCGTATCCGGCGAGCACTTCGCGATCGCCGCCCACTTGCTGCTGGTCAGCTTGCCATCGAATCCATCGAGCAGGCGATTGAGCAACTTCACCTGCCGCTCGTTCAGCGGCGTGGTGGCCCAGCGTTGCCAGAAGCGTGCCTTGCCCAGCACGCCGGCTAGCGTGTGCTGCGCCTGGTCCACGGCGGTGTGCAAGGTCTCGAGAAACCAGGCGAGCCACCGCGTGACGTCCATCGAATCCTTCTGGGTGCGCTCCAGGATGTCGTAGTAAGCCTTGCGCTCCCGCTGGATCTGCGCGGACAGGCTGTAGAAGCGCTGCGGGCTGCCGTCGGCGCGCGCCAGCAGCAGGTCGCCGATGGCGTGGGCGATCCGGCCGTTGCCGTCGTCGAACGGATGCAAAGTGACGAACCAGAGGTGGGCCAGTGCCGCCTTGACCAGGGGCGGCTCGGTGGACGCGCCGTTCACCCAGTCGAAAAAGCGATCCGTCTCGACAACCATGCGGGCCGCCGGCGGCGCCTCGAAGTGCACGCGCTGGCGCCCCGCAGGGCCGGACACCACCTGCATCGCGCCGCCTGCATCGTCGCGCCAGCCGGCGACCTTGATTCGCGCCAGGCCGGAGTAGCCCACAGGGAACAGCGCTGCGTGCCAGCCGAAGACCCGGTCGCGCGTGACCGGGGCGGTGCGGTTGCCCGTGGCATCCAGCACCATCTCGACCACGCCATCGACGTTGCGGTCCACCGGAGCCAGGGCGCCGATGTCGACGCCAAGGCGGCGGGCAATGGACGAACGCACGGAATCGGCATTGAGGTGTTCGCCCTCGATCTCGCTGGTCTTGATGACGTCCTCGGCCAGCGCCGACAGGCTGGCCTGGTCTCGCAACTCCATTCCGACGTCGATCAGGCGACCCATGAGCAGGCCCTGGGCACGACTGACCTCGGCCAGCGGCTGCGCCAGGGCCGCAAGGTCATAGCGCCAGCTCGGCCAGTCGCTCGCTTGCCAGATGTAGGTGGAATCACCGCTACTCATGCGGAGATTATGAGGGCGATTCTCCGCAAAGCCAAGCCAATCACCGCAGATGGTGCGGCGAATAGAGCGATCAATCGCCGCAGTCCCGGCCGTCGCCCTTGATTTCCGGCTCGATGCCTTAAGATACCTCTTCCTGGGGCTGCACCGGTTTCGACGTGGGTTCGGACACGCAGCAGGGCATGTCGAGGATCAGTCACCTCGTAAATCCATCTGAAAAAAACCAACTGCGAACGATAACTCGTACGCCCTCGCCGCTTAAACAACGGTGAGCCTCGCAACAGTCGGCCGATGGGCTGGGCAAAGGGCGCAAGCCCCTAGCTGCGAGGTTATCTACATTGGCTGGCCCCGATCCGGGTACCTTGGGTCAGGGCGAGAAAATAGGGTGCTGGTTGGCCTGGTAGCGTGCGACTGCGCGACCGGGGCGATGAGAACCAAAACAGATCGCTAAGCATGTAGAACTGTTCGGAGAAGGCTTGCGGACGCGGGTTCAATTCCCGCCAGCTCCACCATCAACATCGGCAAGGCCGTTCAGCGACATCGCTGGGCGGCCTTTTTCTTTGGGCCTGAGCTTCATCGCGGACCGGCGGATGTACAGGCGATACATGCGTTTGGCGGAAGCCGCCATCTTGCTCTATCATGAAACATCAAGATGAATCAAGATGAGGTTGGCCATGAGCACCGCCATTCGCGAGAAGTTTTCCTCCCAAGCCGCGCCGGATGTACTGGCCGCGCTACGCCAGATTGCGGAATCCCAGGGGCGCCAGTTCCAGTCTGTGCTGGATGAAGCCTTGCGCGATTACATCGAGCGGCAGCAGAAGGAGCGTCCCCGCCGCCACGTGTTGGCCTCGTTCGCATCCAGCCTGGATCAGTTCGACGGTCTCTACCGCGAGCTGGCGAAGTAAGCCTTGGCACGTGACCACTTGACCGTGGCCGATGTGCTCGGAATGCACGCGGTGCTGATGCAGCGTTACGGCGGCGCACCAGGCGTGCGCGATCCCGGCGCATTGGAATCCGCACTGTTCCGCCCCCAAACCGGTTATTACGAAGACATCGTGGCTGAGGCTGCTGCGCTGATGGAAAGCCTGGCCATCAACCACCCGTTCATGGATGGCAACAAGCGTGTCGCTTTCGCTGCCGCCGACGTGTTTCTGCGCATCAACGGTTGGCAGCTGAAGCGACAGCCGATGCGGATTTACACCGACATGATGCAGATGCTCGAATCCGGGACTTTCGACATCGCCCATCTCGATCCGTGGCTGCGCGGCTTCGCGAGCGCAGAAGACGCTCCCGGATGAGTTCACCCCGGCGCATCGATCTCCCGCAGCACGGCCCCGATAGCCTCCTCCACCCGCCGCACCATGGGCGCCGCCGCATCCCGCGCTCCGGTGCGCAATTGCAGTTCCGCCGCCGAGGCTTGCGCCGCCAGGGCCTTGGCGGACACGTTGGCCGCCATGCCCTTGATGGAATGCATGAGACGGGCCAGATCGGGCGGCGTGGCCGCCTCGCTGTTACCCAGCTCGCGCAGCGCATCCTCGAGGTTGCCCCGGAACACGGGCAGCACGCTGCGCAGCAGCTGCTCGTCGCCGCCCATGCGGCGCAGTGCATCGGCCCGGTCGAACACCGGCAGTTCGTCGGCCGCCGGCTCCGGCGCCGCGCCGCGCCCGCTGGCCGGCACGCTCGCGGGCCGCGCGATGCACTGCAGGATGACCGCCACGACATCGTTGATGGCGAAGGGCTTGGCCACGTGCTCGTTCATGCCCGCGGCCAGGCAGGCCTCGCGGTCACTGTCCATCGCATTGGCCGTCATGGCGATGATCGGCAGGGCAGCGCTTTCGGGCGACAGGCGCAGCGCCCGGGTGGCCCCCAGGCCGTCCATCACCGGCATCTGCATGTCCATGAGCACGGCGTCGTAGCGCGCCTCGGCGGCGACCTTCTCCACCGCCAGCTGCCCGTTCTCCACCACGTCCACCTGGGCGCCCTGGCGCACCAATAGCTCCCGGGCGATCTGCTGGTTGACCGGGTTGTCCTCGGCCAGCAGCAGCCGCAGGCCGGCCAGCGGCCCCGGGCGGGCGGGCGCAGCCGCGGCGCCTGCGTGGGCCGGCGCGTTCCGCACGCGGTGCACGGCGGCGCGCAGCATGCCGGCGGTGACCGGCTTGACGAGGAAGCCATCGAGCAGCGACTTGTCCTGCCTGGAGCGGCCTTCCAGCATCTCGCGGCCGTGCGCGGTCACCATGATCACCAGCGGCGGGCTGGCGGCCAGGGGCAGGGACCGGATGCGGGCACAGGTCTGCCAGCCGTCCATGCCGGCCATCACCCAGTCGACGAACACGGCTTCGTACGACTGCCCCAGGGCGGCCGCGCCTTCGATGCGTGCCACCGCCTGCGCCCCGTCCTGCGCCGTGTCGGCCTCCCAGCCGGCCGCGCGGCACAGGGCCGCCAGCGTGTCGCGCGCCAGCGGGTTGTCGTCCACGATCAGCACGCGCTGGTGGGCTTGCGGCGCGGGAAGGGTCTCCGGCGCAGGGTGCGCCGTGTCCACCGGCAGCCGCACCGTGAACCAGAAGCGGCTGCCCACGCCGGGCGTGCTGGCCAGTTGCAGCGTGGCGCCCATCAGCTCCGTGAGGCGCCGGCAGATGCCCAGGCCCAGCCCGGTGCCGCCGAACTTGCGGGCCGTGCCTTCGCTGGCCTGGACGAAGTCGGCGAACAGGTTCTGCTGCTGCTCGGGCGAGATGCCGATGCCGCTGTCCTGCACCGAGAATTCGACGCTCGCGTGACCGTCCTCCAGCCCCGCCAGCCGCGTGCGGACCACCACCTCGCCGCGCTCGGTGAACTTCACCGCGTTGCCGGCCAGGTTGATGAGGATCTGGCGCAGGCGCATGTCGTCGCCCACCAGCGCGTCGGGCACCCGCGGATCCAGGTCGTACAGCACCTCGAGGTCGCGCTCGCCGACGTTGGCCGAGAGGATCACCGACAGGTCGGCCAGGATCTGCTCCAGCGAGAACGGGCGCCGGTCCAGCCGCATCTGGCCGGCCTCGATCTTGGAGAAGTCGAGGATGTCGTTCAGCAGGCTCAGCAGGGCCCGCGCCGCGCCCTCGGCCTTGCCCGCGTAATCCTCCTGCGAGGGCGACAGCTCGGTGCTGCGCAGCAGGCTCAGCATGCCCAGCACCGCGTTCATCGGCGTGCGGATCTCGTGGCTCATGCTGGAGAGGAAACGGCTCTTGGCACCGCTGGCCGACTGGGCTTCCTCCTTGGCGCGGATCAGCGCGGCCTCTTCCTGCTTGCGCCGCGTGATGTCGCGCCCGATGCCCAGCAGCCCCAGGGGGCGGCCGTCCTCGTCGCGCATCGCCACCTTGACGATCTCGGCGAAGCGCAGCTCGCCGTCGGCGTCGAACTGGTGGTCCTCGTAGCTGACCGGGGCATCGGTCGCCATCGCCTGGCGGTCGGACGCGCCCGTCTGGCGCGCCCCTTCCGCCCCGAACAGCTCCTCGGACGTCCGCCCGACGATCTCGGCCTCGGTGTAGCCGTGGCGCCGCTGGAACGCCGGGTTGGCCAGCAGGAAGGTGCCGTTCACGTCCTTCAGCCAGACGCGGTCCGGCAGGTTCTGCACCAGGGCGCCGAGCTGCGCCTGCTTGTGGACCAGCGCTTCCTGCGTGCGCGCGTAGGCCGTGATGTCGGTGAAGGTGCGCACCACGCCGCCGTCCGGCAGCGGCTTGGTGGTGACGTCGAAGGTGCGGCCGTCGTGCGTCTTGCGCATGTAGTTTTCGGGGCCGCGCATCGGGGCCAGCTTGTCGCCGACGGCGACGTAACCGCGTGCCAACGCGTCCACGTAGGCGAAGTCGGGGCCGAAGTCGCCGCGCTCGATCTGGAAGCGCACGACGCGGTCCATGGTCGGCTGGCCGGCCAGCACCTCGTCCGGCAGGTCCAGCAGTTCCTGGTAGCGGCGGTTCCAGAAGACGAGCCGGCCGGTGTTGTCGATGGCCGAAATGCCCTGGCTCATGCTGTCGAGGGTGATTTCCAGCGCGCGCGTCTTCTCCGCCACCGCATCCTTGGCCTCGACGTAGGCCGTCACGTCCGAGTACGTTCGTACCGCGCCGCCATCGGGCAGGGCGTGGGTGGCGATCTCCAGCACCTTGCCTTCGCGGGTGCGGCGCAGGTAGCGGTTGTCGGTGAACAGGTTGGGCTGCAGGCCCATCGCCTCCACGGGCTGCGGCAGGCCGGAGTCGGACAGCACGTCGCCGCGCTCCAGCTGGTAGCGGATGACGTCCGTGATGCGCACCGAGCCGGCCACCACGTGCTCCGGCAGGTCCAGCAGTTCGAGCGCCTGCCGGTTGAACAGCAGCACGCGGCCATCGGCGTCGTAGCGCAGGATGCCGCGGCCGGCGTTGTCCAGCGTGAGCTGCAGCGCCTCCTCGTACAGCTTGAGCGCCGAGATGTCGGTCAGCGCATAAAAGACTGTCCCATCGCGGGCCGGGCGGGCGATGACGCGGCAGTAGCCCTTGCCGGGCAGGGGCAGCTCGAAGGGCGCTCCGGGAAAGCCCACGTTGTCGTGCAGCAGTGCCGTCCCGCGCTGGCGCCGCGGGTCGTCGGCGGGCGTGCCGGCCGCCGTCCAGGCGCCGGCGTACAGCGCCTGCAGCGTCGCGCCGGGCACCTGCTGGCGATCGCCCAGGCCGAACAGCACGCAGAAGCTGGCATTGGCCCACAGCACGCGGGCGCCGCCGTCGCACACGACCAGGCCCTCGGGCACGTACTCCAGCAGCTCGCCGCCGAGGGTGCCGCCGAAATCCATGGCGGGCGGCGCGGCCGGCAGGGGCGCCAGCGTGCGCCAGACGCGCAGGCGGCCGCCGCCCGGCACCGGCAGCGACGACACGCGCAGGCGCGTGCCGTGGTGCTCGAACTCGAAGGGCTGCGTCTGCGCGTGGTGCCGGGCGACGGCGCCTTCGATGTAGCGGTCGATGTCGGCCAGTTCAGCCGGGGCGAGCCGGCTTTCGTAGAAGCGCCGCAGGTTGGGGACGTAGTCCTCGCCCTCGAAGATGCGGCCCGCCTGCTCCGGGAACAGCCGCAGGTAGGTCTGGTTCCAGACGAGGGTGCGGTCCTCGAGGTCGAAAGCGCACATGCCGACCTCGATGCCGTCCAGGAGCGCCGCCTGCAGCCTGAGGTGGGCCAGCCATTGGTCACCATGCGGGGCGGCCTGCGTGCGTTGGAGGGAGGGCGCGGTCTTCAAGGGCTGGAGGGCCGAGGGGCGGCTGGCCCATCATATGGCAGAGGTGCGATGAGCCTTGCAGCAACCGCGCTCAGTGTGAGCGCGTCAGGGTCCTCTTACGGAGGCTTGGAATACATCAGGTCGTACCCTGCTGGCGGTTTCCTGCCGACGAATCGTTCATCTTCGTAGCCAAGAGCTTCGAGCTGGCGCGCGAAGTTCACCTTTTCGGCAACGCCGAACAGCGTGGCAGTGCGATACACCACGCCTGCACCATTGCGCAAGCCCACGCGGAACTGCGTCGCGCCCGCATTGGCGTGCGACGCGGTGACCGCCAGGGCCCGAAGGATCTGCCCGTCATCTTCCGGAGGCTTCGCATCTCCCACCAGCTCAGTCCTCGGCCGGTGCGCGACTGCCGGGGCGCCCGCTTGCCCGGCGAGCCTCTCTCGTTCGCTCTCCAGATGGCCGCGCACGGAGTTGGTGGCTCGCAAAGCGTCCAACCAGGTCGCGTACGCGTCGCGGTCAGGCGTACCGCGTTTTCGGCCGCAGCGCTCGAACTCGGCGAACGCGCTCTTCTGCTCCTGCACCGCGCGTTGCAAGTCAGCCTGCAGGTCGCGCAGCGATTCTGGCGGCGGGGCAGGCGCGTCGTCTTCGGCCTCACCGACCGGCGCGAGCTGGCTGCTGAGGTACACGTCCCGAGCAACGTCGACCTGCCGGACAGAATTGCGCCAGATGTCGAGGTGCTGCCGAACGGTGTTCTCAGGTCCGTCCAGATGCTGTTCATAGGCCTGCCAAGCGGTGCGCTCACGTCGAAGCGCACGCTTGTAGGCTTGTTCGAGATCCTTTGGCCGCACCGCCTAACTCGCTGCCGCCTCGGCAAGTCCAGCCTTCCCGAACCGCTCCAGGTAGCCAATGAACAAGGGCAGTTCCGATTTCCTGAAAACGGCATCGGCGCCGAGATCGATGCACCGTGTCTTCAGCGCCGGCGTCGCGAATTCGCTGAACACCACGACCCGGCCAGCGGGATGCTCGCTGCGGCAGCGGTGAATCAGGTTGAAGCCGGAGCCTTCGTGGAGCATCAGGTCCAGCACGGCCAGGCCCCATGCCCGGCGATGATGGTGCAGCCAGTCGGTGGCTTCCGTCTCGCCATTGGCCGTGCCGGCAACGAAGAAACCGCCGATGGTCCCGAAAAGGTCTTTCAGCGCAGCCTGCACCGACGGTGAATCCTCCACCAGCAAAACATCCACTTGCCCCGCTTGCACATCATCCTTTCGCATTCAGTTCCGGCCCATGCCCGTCATCGGCAAGCGCACATTAGATGTTAACTGTTGATTAATTCCTGTAGTCCCCGTCTGACCCGACGTAAGTGATACCGCGAATCTTGGGAGCACGTTTTCTTAACCGCGAAGGGTTACGGGCCACGCCGTAACCCAGTCACCGGTTATCGCGGGCCCGGGTTAAGCACTCCTCCGACTTGAAGGCGGATCCGGGAGCACCGACACTTCCGTGTGCTTTTGCCGAGCGTTCAAGAAAGGGGGAGCGGCACATGAACTTCAGCAATGCGGAGCTGCAGGCCCTTCACGGAGCGCCTGGCTTCGCCGAAACCTGCCCGCTCACGGAGGCGGCCTATCTTGGCCGGCCCGTGCGCGGCACGAAGCTGTTTCGCTGCGGGTGCGCCGGCGGGAGGCTCTGGCGCAAGAAAAGAAGGCTCTGGATGCGGCTGCTGCCCTTCCTGAAATTGTACGAGTGCGAGAAGTGCGGAACGCGTGTGCTCGCCACCAACATCCCAATGCGACGCGTGCAGCCGGTCTATCTGCCGAGTGCCGCCTTCACGCAATTTCTCAACATTCGTGCCTCTCGGGCCACTTTCGATGCCATACAGCAACGCTACCGAAGGCCGTAGATCAGAGGAGTGCCGCCGCCTGACATATCTCGTTTTGTTTGGACGGAACGGACGACCGGGCGGCTGGCTGGTGCTCCTTGCGTTGTCTTGGGCGCTGGTGGTGGGTGTCACGCTGGGGCAGTAGACCAAGGCAACACCTACAGGGCAAAATTCGAACCGAGCTGGAAGTCGGCAGCTCCCATAGAGACCATCCGCTGATGGGCTTGTGCTGGGGCGGGCCATCTCGGACCACAGCACATGTG
>JAQGMU010000610.1 GCA_028292195.1 Ramlibacter sp.
ACGTAGGCGATCTGGTGGCCCTTGGCCTTCAAGTCCTCGATGAACTTCATCGGGCCGCGCTTGCCGTCTTCCTCCGGCACGAAGGCCGCGCCGGCACGCGTGTTCTTCAGCATCGCCAGCGTGTGCAGCGGGATGTCGGGGCGCGACCAGGCGTCGGGCGCCGGCGACAGGTCGTCGGTGTTGGTTTCACCGGGCACCTTGAACACGGTGACGGTGATCTGCTGCGGCACCTCGGTGCGGCTGGTGAACCATTCGGCGTCGGCCCAGCTCTGGATCACGTCCCTGGCGAAGGCGTTGCCGGCTTTCGCCTTCTCCGCCACGTCGTGGAAGAAGTCGAACATCAGCAGCGTCTTCTTCAATGCAGTGGCGGCCACCGGCGCGACTTCTGCGTCGTCCAGCAGGTCGATCAGGGGCTTGACGTTGTAGCCGCCCACCATGGTGCCGAGCAGCTCGGTCGCCCTGGTGCGGGAGAGCGCCTTGACGGAGAGGTCCCCATGTGCAACGGCCGCCAGGAAGCTGGCCTTGACCTTGGCAGCGTCGTCCACGCCCGGCGGCACGCGGTTCGCCAGCAGCTCCAGCAGGAAGGCTTCTTCCTTGGCCGGGGCCGACTTGATCAGCTCGATCAGGTCGGCGGTCTGCTTGGGCGAAAGCGGCAGCGGAGGGATGCCGAGCGCGGCGCGCTCGGCAACGTGTTCGACGTAGGCTTGCAACATGGGGGGAGTTCTCCGTTAAATCATGGCGCTGTCGCGCCGGTGGGTTTGACGCCGGGCGCCGGTTCCAGGATGTTGATCGCCGGGCGATTCTTCATGTCCTCCGCGACCTTCAGCTGCTCCGGGCTCTGGCATTCGTCGGCGAGGCGCTTGCCTTCCTTCTGGTTCATCAGCATCGACTTGTTGGCGATCTGCAGGAACAGGGCGCCGCGTTGCGGGTCTTCCAGGCGGATGGCGCCGGTGCGGCTTTCCACCGGGTGCATGACGAAGCGGTTGATGCCGTGCGTCACCAGGAAATAGCCCTCGCGCTTGCGCGCCTTGATGACCACCTTGGCCCCCAGCTCGCAGGGGATGTCGCCGACGTAGACGCGCTTGGCGATCTCCAGTTCGGCCGGGGTCAGCTTGTCGGCGGGATCGGCGTCCTCCAGGGGCGTGGACAACTCGATGGCCTGGCGGTTCGCGGCGGCGGCCGGCCTGGGCGCGGTCTTCTTGGCGGCTGGCTTGGATCCGGCCGGTGCCGTCGTTTGCGCGACGGCGGCGGCGGACAGCGAGGCGATCAGGACAGTGGCAAACAGGAATTTCATCGACGTCTCTCCGTTGGACTTAAGGACGCGCGGCCGGGAACCAGCCGCGTGCTTCAACGGGCAGCTCCCTCCCGGTCCCATGTGCCCTCTCCAGCACCTGCCAGTAGTAACGGTAGCTAGCCCTGTCCTCCAGTTTGCCGTCGAAACTGATGGGCGCCCACTCCGCGGCCTGCGCGGCGTGAAGGAGTTGTGACGCCTTGTGAATTTCGTCCGCACCGGGAGCGAACACTTCCAGGATCGGCCTGATCTGGTCAGGGTGAATGGACCACATGCGCGTGTAACCGAACTCGTTGGCTGCACGCGACGCCGCGGCCCGGAAAGCGGCCTGGTTCCTGAATTCGGTCACCACGCCGTGGGAAGGCACCTTGCCGTGGGCGTGGCAGGCGGAGGAGATTTCCAGCTTGGCGCGCACCACCAGCGGGTGCGTGAACTGGCCCTCGACCCCCATGCCATGGGACGGGATGGCGCCCCCGTGGGCGGAGACGAAGTCCATCAAGCCGAAGCTGAGGGACTGCATGCGCGGGTGGGCGGCGATGTCGAAGGCGCGGTGCACCGCCGCCGGCGACTCGATCAGGCCCTGCAGCGGCAGCTGGGTCGCACCGGCCGCATCCAGCGCTTTCGCGGCCCGCTCGACGTCGGCCGGCGATTCCACCTTGGGCAGCATGATGTGCACCAGCCGCCGGCCGGCCTTGCCGGCGATGGTGGCGATGTCGCTTTCGAAGGCGGGATGGCCGACGGGATGCACGCGCACCGCGACCCGGGCGCCGAGTGGGGCATTGAGCGCCAGTTCCACCACCAGCGCCGCGTGCTCCGCCTCGCCGCCCACCGGGGCGCCGTCCTCGCAGTCGAGGGTGACGTCGAACACGCAGGCGCCGAACTCCTGCGTCATCTCGGCCTGCAGCGCGAGGCTCTTGCGCATCCGCGCCTCGACGCCGCTGTAGTGGTCGCACACCGGCAGCGTGCCGGTGCGCGCCTGGGCGCCGAGAAGGATGTCGCGGGGGTGCACGGCTTACAGCAGGTGGGACACGCCTTGCTGCTCTTCCTGCAGCTCCTTCAGCGTGAGGTTGATGCGTTCCTGCGAGAAGGCGTCGATCTCCAGGCCTTCGACGACCTTGTACTCGCCGTTCTGGGTGGTGACCGGGAAGCCGAACATGGTGTCCTTGGGGATGCCGTACTGGCCGTCCGACGCGATGCCCATGGTGACCCACTTGCCGTTGGAGCCCAGGGCCCAGTCGCGCATGTGGTCGATGGCGGCGTTGGCGGCCGAGGCGGCCGACGACAGGCCGCGCGCCTCGATGATGGCCGCGCCGCGCTTGCCGACGGTCGGCAGGAACACGTTCTTGTTCCACTCCTGGTCGTTGATCAGGTCCTTGACCGCCTTGCCCTTGCAGGTGGCGAAGCGGTAGTCGGCGTACATGGTGGGCGAGTGGTTGCCCCACACCGTCAGCTTCTCGATGTCGGCGACGGCGCAGCCGGTCTTGGCGGCAACCTGCGACAGCGCGCGGTTGTGGTCCAGGCGCAGCATGGCGGTGAAGTTCTTGCGCGGCAGGCTGGGGGCGCTCTTCATCGCGATGTAGGCGTTGGTGTTGGCCGGGTTGCCGACCACCAGCACCTTGACGTTGCGCGAAGCGACCTTGTCCAGGGCCTGGCCCTGGCCGATGAAGATCTTGCCGTTGATGGACAGCAGCTCCGAGCGTTCCATGCCGGCCTTGCGGGGCATGGAGCCGACCAGCAGCGCGTAGTCGGTGTCCTTGAACGCGGTCATCGGGTCGCCGTGGGCTTCCATGCCGGCCAGCAAGGGGAAGGCGCAGTCTTCCAGCTCCATCATCACGCCCTTGAGCGCCTTCTGCGGGCCTTCGGCGGGGACTTCCAGCAGCTGCAGGATCACGGGCTGGTCCTTGCCCAGCATCTCGCCGGAGGCGATGCGGAACAGCAGGGCATAACCGATCTGGCCGGCGGCACCGGTGACGGCAACGCGGACGGGCTTCTTGCTCATGGGAATCTCCGAAGGAAGGTTGCGAATAGCGGGGCCTGGAGGGCCCGAGGTCGGCGGGCGTGGGCCCTGCGGGACGGCCCGCGAGTTTACCCTTGGTCGCCACCCTGGTCAACTTGTCTTATGTCTTATATAAGATATGATTCGACGCAAGGCAAGCCCCGGCCTGAACCTCCCTGACGCCAGCATGGCCGCATCCCAGATCTTCCCCGCCGACACCCCAGGCGCCGCCGCCGAGGCCGCGCCTTCGGCCACCCCTGCCTTCAGCCCGCTGTACCAGCAGATCAAGGGCCTGATCCTGCAAAGCCTGGAAGCCGGCGAGTGGAAGCCGGGCGAGGCCATCCCCAGCGAAATGGATCTGGCGGCGCGCTTCCGCGTCAGCCAGGGCACGGTGCGCAAGGCCATCGACGAGCTCGCGGCCGAGAACCTGGTGGTGCGCCGCCAGGGCAAGGGCACCTTCGTCTCCACCCACGCCGAACACCACGTCCGCTACCGCTTCCTCAAGCTGATGCCCGACAGCGGCGACCGCGACGCCGAGGGCCCGGCCTCGCGCACCATCCTCGAATGCAGGCGCGTGCGCGCCAGCGCCGAGATCGCGCGCAGCCTGGCGCTGCGCACGGGCGACGCGGTGCTGCAGGTGCGGCGGGTGCTCGCTTTCGGCGGCGTGCCGACCATCCTGGAAGACTTCTGGCTGCCGGGCAACACCTTCAAGGGGCTGACGGCGGAGCAGATGGCCAGCTTCCAGGGCCCGACCTACGCCCTGTTCGAGCTGGAGTTCGGCGTGCGCATGGTGCGGGCCGAGGAAAAGATCCGCGCGGTCGCCGCCGACGCGCAGCAAGCGGAGCTGCTGGCGCTGGCCGAAGGTACGCCGCTGCTCTCGGTCGAAAGGCTTTCCTATACCTACAACGACGTGCCGATGGAGCTGCGCCGCGGCCTCTATCGCACCGACACGCACCACTACCGCAACGACCTGAGTTAGCCGCGCCCCGGGCAAAAACGAGGTCCTCGGTATCAATGTGTTGCATTGCAATAGAATTTTGGGTTGTCCGCACCCTCTCCCCTTCCTTTCTCCCGCGCATGAAAGAAACCACGACATGACGACAGAGCTCGCAAAGAAGCGGCCGGAGTTCCGCAACATCCATGCCTTGCGCGACCTGCCGACCTACCGTCTGCCGGCCGCCGGGTGGGTCTCGATCCTGCACCGCGCGAGCGGCGTGCTGATGTTCGTGCTGCTGCCCTTCATCATCTGGATGTTCGACAAGTCGGTATCGTCCGAAGTCGGCTACAACCGGTTCCGCTTCGCCTTCGCCAACGGCGGCTGGGGCATCGTGCTGAAACTGGTGGCGCTGGCCCTGATCTGGGCCTACCTGCACCACTTCATCGCCGGCCTGCGCCACCTCTGGATGGACGTCAGCCACAAGGCGGTGAGCATGTCCTTCGGCAGGACTTCGGCGATGGTCACCCTGATCGCGAGCCTGCTGCTGACAGTGGTGCTCGGCGCGAAGCTGTTCGGCCTTTATTGAAACCTTGGGGACAGATTCTTCAGCTCTGTCCCCAACTGACCAGGACTGACTCATGAATGTCAATTACGGCACCCGGCGCACCGTCGTCGGCGCGCACTACGGCACCCGCGACTGGCTGGCACAGCGCGTCACGGCCGCCCTGATGGCGGTCTTCACCCTGGCCGTGCTGGCGCAGGTGCTCTTCACGCGCGGCCCGCTGGGCTACGAAAAGTGGGCCGGCATCTATGCCGGCCAGCCGATGAAGATGCTCACCTTCGCCACCATCGTGGGCCTGCTGTACCACGTGTGGGTCGGCATGCGCGACGTGCTGATGGACTACGTCAAGCCCGTGGGCGCGCGCCTGGTGCTGCAGATCCTGGTCATCGTGTGGCTGGTCGGCTGCGCGGGCTGGGCAATCCAGGTCCTCTGGAGGGTTTGAGAACGAACATGGCCTATACCTCCAACAACATCACCACCCGCAAGTTCGACGTCGTCATCGTCGGCGCCGGCGGCTCCGGCATGCGCGCCTCGCTCCAGCTGTCGCTGGCGGGCCTGAACGTCGCCGTGCTGTCGAAAGTGTTCCCGACCCGCTCGCACACCGTGGCCGCCCAGGGCGGCATCGGCGCGTCGCTGGGCAACATGTCGGAAGACAACTGGCACTACCACTTCTACGACACCGTCAAGGGCTCCGACTGGCTCGGCGACCAGGACGCCATCGAGTTCATGTGCCGCGAAGCGCCGAAGGTCGTCTACGAGCTCGAGCACTTCGGCATGCCGTTCGACCGCAACCCCGACGGCACGATTTATCAACGCCCGTTCGGCGGCCACACCGCCAACTACGGCGAAAAGCCGGTGCAGCGCGCCTGCGCCGCCGCCGACCGCACCGG
>JAQGMU010000614.1 GCA_028292195.1 Ramlibacter sp.
ACGTAACGGTTGCCTTCAAAAGCGGCGCCATCCGGCCACGCGCCGTACAAAGAGCCAAGCGAGTAGACAATCGCCTCATCGTCGCTCGCCCCTTCGACAACCTCGGTGCGCTCCACTTTCTTCTTCACCCAGGCGTAGCGCTTGGCGTTGAAGGCGGTGGCGTCGGCCGGGTGCTTCATGGGTCGGTTGCCGGTGAAGCGGATACGGATGTCCGGCGCCACGAAGGCTGCGGCGCCGACGGGATCGGGCAGCATGTGCAGGCGGAGGTATTCGCTGACGATCTCGGCGGGGGTCGTTGGGATGGTGGGCATGGCGGATGTTTCCTGGCGAAGTGCCGCAAGAGGCGTGCCGGGCATGGGCGAGGAAGCGTCAGCTGTCCGGCTCCAGCAGGTGCGTAGGAATGTCGCGTTGTTCGTGCAGGACGCGCCAAACCTCGACCTTGTCCGCGTACTCGAAATAGAAGATCCGGTATGGGAAGCCTTGCAAGGGCCAGGTGCGCAGGCCCGGGATCCCGAGCTCGTGCGCATACCTTGGCGACCCGGCCGCAGGCTGTCGTGCCGTGCGTGCGTAAGCCGCCTGCAGCGCGTCGACGAACTTCAGCGCCACGTTGGCACCAGCCTTTTCCAGGTGGTAGTCGATGATCCCTTCCACGTCCTGATCCGCCGCGGCCCGGCGAAAGACCGGTTTCATGGCTGGTTCAGGCCTTGCGCGAGGCCTTGGCCTTGCGGGCCGCAGATTTGGCGGTTGGGGCGCGGGCTCTTGCCCGCAGCGCATCGAAGTAAGGAGCGTCGGCCTCGCCCGTACGTGGCGAGCCCGCGCCATCCAGGATGAGCTTGCGCAGTTCCAGCCGATCTTGCTCCCGTCGGATCAGATCGCGCACATATTCGCTGCTGGTGCCGTAGCCGCGATCGGTGACCTGTTCGTCCACGAAAGCCTTCATCCCGTCAGGGAGAGAAATGTTCATCGTGCCCATGGATTGAACATAGCTCTTTTGCCAAATTTTGGCAAGATCAGCCGTCCTTGGGCTCCGGGCTCGCCGTCTTGCCGAGCGGGTCCTCCTGCGGCAGCAGAACGGCCAGCAGGTCGGAAGTGGTCCGCAGGATCAGGTCCGCCCCGGTACGGCGCAATTCGGCTTCGGTGCCGAAGCCGCACAGCACGCCCACGGTCTGCGCCCCGGCCGCCACGCCGGTGCGGATGTCGATGGTGGTGTCGCCGATCATCAGGCATTCGGCCGGGGCTACCTGCATCGCCTTGGCCGCGAAGAAGAGCGGCTCCGGATGCGGCTTCATGCGCCGCGTGGTCTGCGCGCCTATGACTTCCTTGAACAGCTCGCGCACCTCGTACTTGCGCAGGAAGCGGTCGACGCGTTCGGCCGTGCCGGTGGAGATGGTGCACATCGGATAGTGCGCTGCCAGTTTCCGCAGCATCTCCTGCACGCCGGCCACCATCTCGTGCGGCACCTCGTCGATGGCTTCCGGATTGCGGGTGTGCGCCGGGTCGGCCTGGCGTTTCTTCATCGCCTTCAGCCGGGTGCGCAGGCGCGACACCGGCACGTCCAGGCCCAGGCGGTCCAGCAGGGTGTAGGCGCCGTGGACGGGCGTCTCCAGCGCCATCACGGCCTGTCTTGCCATTCGTTCGCCGCGCCGGCCGCTGATGCCCGGCACGGCGTCCAGCAACGCGGCGAGCTGCGCGACGAGGTGGTCGTCGGTGTCGGAGAGGGTGCCGTCGACGTCGAAGCAGAGGGCGCGGATGCGGGGGAGGATGAGGGGCATGGCGAGGGGATGGGACTGGCCGAAGGATAGGAGAAACGGAGGACCGCGGGTGGCGCACCAACACGCGACCCAACCCCGCTCCTCAGGCCATGGCTCAGCGGGCTTCGCGCAGCCGCGCCACTGCCTCCGCGAGCGGCGCCTGCAGGAAACCGCGGAGTTCCGACAGAACGACATCCAGGCCGGGCGCCTCTAGCCGGTTCTTGCCCAGAAAGGCAGACCACTGCCGCTGCTTGCCGGGCTCCCGGGCAAAGTCGTCGGCCAGTCCGAGTGGCAGTCCCTCGGGTAGTGGTGTTCGCCGCCGCCCCAGGGTGGCGACGAGTGCCTCCGTCAGGAGCGCCGGACGCACCGCGCCTTCTCTCGCCAATGCCAGCAGGTCGAAGTAGTCCTTCATGCGGCTGTTGGCCATGCCGAGGCTGACGATCGCTTCCAGTTTCTCCGCCATGACGCTGGCGCGCGGATAGACCCGCAGGCTCGGTGCGGGCAAGTCTTCCAGAATCGTGGGGTAGGTGGCATCGTCGGCCCCCGGCGTGACGGCATCTCCATATCCGACGTCCAGTTGTACGGGGCAACGTGCGCGTCCGAGATGTCCGTGCAGTGTCACGCGCAGGCCGCCGTAGCGGGCGTCCTCGCGTGTCTCGGTGATCCGGATGGTCCTTGCATCGAATGACATGCCGTCATTTGCCGGAACGGCGCAGACTGCTTCCACCGCTGAACGCAGTGCATTGGCGTCGGCGGGTCCGAGGCCCAGGAAATCGGCGTCGCGGGTGGGCCGGTGTGGAGTATCGAACCACAGGTCGAACAGCATGGCCCCCTTGAGCCAGAATGCCTCCCGCGCGGGTGACTGCGACAGTCGATACAGAAAGCGTTCCAGTCCATAGCGGGTCAGCACCATCTGGAATTCGTCGCCCCGGGCCTTCGCGTTGGCCAGCAGCCGTGCGTGGATGGATGCCGCGAAGCCGTCGGTCATCCGATCGTTTCCAGGTAGGGCCGCATCACATTGGCCACCCGGTCCACCTGCGCGGCGCGCCAGAGGCGATCGATACTGGCCTTGCGATCGCGGCGCGCCTCGCGCAGGGCCTCCAGCGCGACATCCAGCCCGATCTTGTTGCGGAACTTGAAGCAGTCGGCGACGGTCTTGGCGATGTCGGTCACGTGCAACGCCGTGCCTTCGACCTCGCGCGTTTCGACTCCATAGGCAAGCGACTCGTCGGAGAACCGGACGATGCGCAGCGGCGGATAGTCCAGCCGGGCCGCGTGCTGCTTGCTGCCGATGGCGATCCACACTTCGGAGGGAAGTTGGGTGGTCAGCCCATGCATCCGCAACGCGGTCAGCAGGCAGAAGACCGACTTGGGCACGCGCTTGGCCACGGTGACCAGCGCACTGTCTTCCGTGCCTTGGTAGTCGGGGAGCGCATAGAGCCCACGTGCGACGCGCTGGAGCTCCCCGGCCGCGACCAGCCGTGACAGCTCCGCGCGCTGGATGCCCGCGGCTTCCAGTTGCGAAGCCCTGGCGGGGCCTCCTTGCGCGAGCGCCTGCTGCACACGGACGAGGGCGGGTCGGGACATGCTGTAGTTTCGTATTCTCGGTAGTTTTTTGCAAGTACCAAGAAAACGGAACATTTTGCTGACTAGCCCGCTGGACGGCCTCTGGAAGCGGGCTGGAAGTCAACCTGCGTCGGCCGCCCTTGCACATGCAGCGTTGCCGCGATTTCCGGTGTCTGTGCCAACAGACGGCCCTGCTGCCACACCTTCAGGCGGGTGGCGCGCAATCGGATCGCGTCGCCCGGATCCCGCGCCTGCAGCAGCACGAAGCTCGCATCGCATCCGGGCGCGATCCCATAGCCCTCCAGGTGCATCACCTTCGCCGCATTCACGGTCACCGCGTCGAAGCAGGCGCCGATCCCCTTCTGGCTGGTCATCTGCGCAACGTGCAGGCCCATGTGCGCCGTCTCCAGCATGTCGGCGCTGCCCATGCCGTACCAGGGGTCCATCACGCAGTCGTTGCCGAACGCCACGGTGACGCCGGCGGCCAGGAGCTCCGGCACGCGCGTCATGCCGCGTCGCTTGGGATAGGTGTCGTGCCGGCCCTGCAGCGTGATGTTGATCAGCGGATTGGCCACCACGCTGACGCCGCTTTCGGCGATCAGCGGTAACAGCTTGCTGACGTAGTAGTTGTCCATGCTGTGCATGGAGGTGCAGTGGCTGCCGTTCACGCGCCCCTGCAGGCCCAGGCGCTGGGTTTCGAAGGCCAGCGACTCGATGTGGCGTGACATCGGGTCGTCGGTCTCGTCGCAGTGCATGTCGACCAGCTTGCCGCGCTCGGCGGCGATTTCGCACAGCAGCTTCACGCTTTCCGCGCCCTGGGGCATGGTGCGCTCGAAGTGCGGGATGCCGCCGACGATGTCCACGCCCAGGTCCAGCGCTCGCTTGAGGTTGTCGAGGCCGCCCTTGCTGCGCAGCACGCCGTCCTGCGGGAAGGCCACCAGCTGCAGGTCGATGTAGCCGGCCACCCGCTTCTTCACTTCCAGCATCGCCTCCACCGGCAGCAGGCTGGGGTCGCTGGTGTCGACGTGGCTGCGGATGGCCAGCAGGCCGCGCGCCACCGCCCAATCGCAGTAGGTCAACGCGCGGGCGATCATGTCCTCGGCCTTCAGCAGCGGCTTCAATTCGCCCCACAGCGCGATGCCTTCCAGCAGCGTGCCGCTTTCGTTGACGCGCGGCAGGCCGTAGCTGAGGGTCGCGTCCATGTGGAAGTGCGGGTCGCAGAAGGGCGGCGAGAGCAGGTAGCCGCCGGCGTCCACCGTTTCGCGCGCCTGCGCCTGCAGGCCGGGCGCCACTTCGGTGATCTTGCCGCCCTGCACGGCGACGGCCATGCCGGTGCGGCCGTCGGGCAGCGCTGCGTTGGTGATCAGGAGGTCGAGCATGGAAGGAGGATAGCGCACCATGACCTCCGGCGTCATCGACTCCGGCGCCCTGGCCACGAAGAATTGGCTCCATCAACAATGCAAGGAGCCTGCCATGAACCTTCCCCTGATCGAACGCCTCGTCGACCGCCATCTCGCCGCCTACTGTGATCCCGACGCCACCCGCCGGATCGCCGCCGTGCGCGAAGTCTGGAATGCGGATGGGAGCCTGGTCGATCCGCCGCTGCAAGCCCGCGGCCACCAGGGCATCGCCGACCAGGCGGCGACGCTGCTCTCCCAATTCCCGCAGCACCGCTTCGAGCGCAGCACGGCCATCGACGCCCACCACCAGTTCGTGCGCTACGGCTGGCGGCTGTTGGATGCCAATGGCGCCGGCGTGCTGGAAGGCGTCGACTTCGCTGAACTGGATGTCGATGGCAAGCTGCTGCGCGTCGTTGGATTCTTCGGGGCGCAGCCGGCCGCGGCCGCTTGAGCGAGAGGTGGGGCCGCTGCGCGAACCCACCCTACAGGACACGCGTGTGTAGGGTGGGTTCGCCGAAGGCGACCCCACCGCTACCGCTTCAGCGTTCGCCCTTCCGATACGGCTTCATCAAGGCCTGCGGATACGCGGCCCGGCGCGCCACCAGGACCAACGCGAGGATCGACAGCGCATACGGCAGCATCAGGTACACCTGATACGGCAGCACCGCCGCCCCCGACTGCTGCAGCCGCAGCTGCAGCGCGTCGAAGAAGGCAAACAACAGTGCGCCCAGCAGCGCCTTGCCGGGCCGCCACGATGCGAACACCACCAGCGCCACGCAGATCCAGCCGCGGCCGTTGACCATGTTGAAGAAGAAGGCGTCGAAGGCCGACAGTGTGAGGAAGGCGCCGGCCACGCCCATCAGGGCCGAGCCGAGCATGACGGCGATGCTGCGTGTCGCCAGCACCGACACGCCCTGGCTCTCCGCGGCCTGCGGGTTCTCGCCCACCATGCGCAGTGCCAGGCCGGCCGGGGTGCGGTACAGCAGCCAGCCGACCAGGGGCACCAGCAGCAGCGCCAGCAGGGTGAGCGGCGTCTGCGCCGAGAGGATGGGAATGCCCAGGCCTTCCATGGGCGCGAAGGGCTTCACCGTCGGCGGCGTGTTGACCTTGGGGAAGCTGACGCGATAGGCGTAGGAGCTGAGCGCAGTGGCCAGCAGCGTGATGCCCAGGCCGGACACGTGCTGCGACAGCGCCAGTCCCACGGTCAGGAAGGCATGCAGCGCGCCGAAGAGGGCGCCGGTGACGGCCGCCACGGCCACGCCGGCCCAGAGCGGCAGGCCGGAGTACACCGCGAGCCAGCCGGTGAAGGCGCCGGCGACCATGATGCCTTCGATGCCCAGGTTCAACACGCCGGCGCGTTCGCACAGCAGCACGCCCAGCGTGCCGAAGATCAGCGGCGTGGCGATCCGCAGGACGGCGATCCACAAGGCCGGGTGGGCGAGGAGGTCGAGGAGCTCGCTCATCGCCAGCGCACCCGGTACT
>JAQGMU010000625.1 GCA_028292195.1 Ramlibacter sp.
CTGCAGCCGCAGCTTGCCGCTGGCGATGCCCGGCAGGTACTTCTGCTTCTGCGCATCCGAGCCGTGGTGCAGCAGCGTGTTCATGTTGTACATCTGGCCGTGCAGCGCGCCGGCATTGCCGCCGGAGAAGTTGATCTCCTCCATGATCACCGAGGCTTCGGTCAGGCCTAGGCCGGAGCCGCCGTACTCGTCGGGGATCAGCGCCGCCATCCAGCCGGCTTCGGTCACCGCATCGACGAAGGCCTCCGGGTAGCCGCGGTCGGTGTCGACCTGCTGCCAGTAGGCGGAATCGAAGCGGCCGCACAGCGCGCGCAAGGCGTCGCGCATTTCCTGGTGGGCGTCGGGGGTGGGGATGGTGGTCTTCATGGGAACCTCCGGTGTCTCAGTGTAGAACCCCAACGGTGGGGTCGCTGCGCGAACCCACCCTACAGGTCCCAATCTTTCAGGATCTGCGCCGGCGTCGCCTGCACCCGCACCCCCGCCGTCCCCGGCGTCCGGCTGAAGCGCGGCGCGGCCGCCGGCTGCACCACGCCGCCGTGATCGACGAAGGTCTTGCGCGCCACGTTGTGTGGGTGCAGCGGCGCCTCGTCCCAGTCCAGCACCGGCGCGAAGCAGGCGTCGCTGCCTTCGAGCACGTCGCACCACTCGTCGCGCGTGCGGGTCTTGAACAGCGCCGCCAGCTTCTCCTTGAACTCCGGCCAGCGCGCGCGATCGTTCTGGTGCCGCGACAGCTCGGAGTCCGTCAGCCCGCAGCGCTCGAGCAGCAGCGCATAGAACTGCGGCTCGATAGCCCCGATCGCCACGCTCTTGCCGTCGGCGCAGGCATAGCAGCCGTAGTAGTGGGCGCCGCCATCGAGCATGTTCTCCTCGCGGCCCAGCGACCAGTGGCCGCTGGCGCGCAAGCCGTACATCATCGCGGACAGCAGCGCCGCGCCATCGGTCATGGCCGCGTCCACCACCTGGCCCCGGCCCGAGCCCCTGGCCTCGAACACCGCGGCCAGCACGCCGAAGGCCAGCAGCATGGCGCCGCCGCCGAAATCGCCGACCAGGTTGAGCGGCGGCACCGGCGGCTCGCCCCTGCGGCCGATGGCGTTGAGCGCACCGGTGAGCGCGACGTAGTTGATGTCATGGCCGGCCGCCTGCGCCAGCGGGCCATGCTGGCCCCACCCGGTCATGCGGCCGTAGATCAATTGCGGCCTGCGGGCCAGGCAGTCATCGGGGCCTAGGCCGAGCCGCTCCATGACGCCGGGGCGAAAGCCCTCGATCAGCACGTCGGCGGTCTCCAGCATGCGCAGCACCGTGTCGCGGCCCTCGGGCGCACGCAGGTCCAGCGGCAGCGTCGGCCGGCCGCGGCCGGTGACCGGCTCGGACACCACCTTGGCCTCGCCGGGGCGGGCGATGCGCACCACCTGCGCGCCCATGTCGGCGAACAGCATGGCGCAGAACGGCGCCGGGCCGAGGCCTGCCATCTCGATCACCTTGAGGCCGTGCAGGGGTCCGGGCATGTGATGTCTCCAGTAAAGCCTGGGGCCGATTCTCGTCGATCACAATGGGCCCCGATGACTTCGGACCCCTTTTCCGCCCCGCCCGCCTTCCTGCGCCTGCTGGCCGCCCGGGTGCTGGCCGGCATGGCCAACCAGATGATGATGGTGTCGGCGGCCTGGCAGATGTACGAGCTGACCAACAGCGCCTGGGACCTCGGCCTGGTCGGCCTGTTCCAGTTCCTGCCAGTGCTGCTGTTCACGCTGCCGGCCGGCCACGTGGCCGACCGCTACCACCGCGGCCGGGTGGTGGCCGGCACGCAGCTGCTGCAGTTCGGCGCCGCGCTGCTGCTGCTGGCGGCCAGCAGCAGCCACTTCCTGTCGCGCGAGCTGCTGTTCGGCGTCTCCATCCTCCTCGGCACCGCGCGCACCTTCCAGACGCCGGCGCAGCAGTCGCTGGTGCCCAGCCTGGTGCCGCCCGGCATGCTGGCGCGGGCCATGGCCATGAGTTCGGCCGGCAACCAGATCTCCGTGATCGGCGGCCCGGCCGCTGCCGGCCTGCTGTTCATGGGCACCGGCATCGCGGTCTATGCGACGGCGATCGTGCTGCTGGCGCTCGCCATCGTCGCCATGCTGCGGCTGAAGGACCTGCGCGTCATTTCCAACGCCGAGCCGCCGACCTTGCACTCGATGCTGGCCGGCGCGCGTTTCATCCGGGAGCGCAAGCCGCTGCTGGGCGCGGTGTCCCTGGACCTGATGGCGGTGCTGTTCGGCGGCGCCACCGCGCTGCTGCCGATCTACGCCAAGGACATCCTGCACGTCGGCCCGTCCGGCCTGGGCGCCCTGCGCGCCGCGCCCGCGGCAGGCGCGCTGCTGATCTCGGTGGTGCTCACGCGCCACCCGATTCGCCGGCAGGTCGGCCACTGGCTGCTGCTGTCGGTGGCGTTCTACGGCCTGTGCATGCTGGTGTTCGGCCTCTCCACCTGGTTCTACGTCTCGCTCTTCGCGCTGGCGCTCTCCGGCGGCGCCGACATGGTCAGCGTGGTGGTGCGGCAGACGCTGGTGCAGCTGGACACGCCGGACTCCATGCGCGGCCGGGTCGGCGCCGTCAACTCGATGTTCATAGGCGCCAGCAACCAGCTCGGCGAATTCGAGTCGGGCGCCACGGCGGCCTGGTTCGGGCCGGTCGGCTCAGTGGTACTGGGCGGCGTGGCAACGCTGCTGGTGGTGGCGACCTGGTGGAAGGCGTTCCCGGGGCTGGCGTCGCGCGACAGCTTCGACAGGTCCGCAAGCGCCGACGCCGTGCTCAACCCGCCAGCCCCCGCGCGTGATGCGCCAGGTGGTCGGCCATGAAGCTGGCGACGAAGAAATAGCCATGGTCGTAGCCGGCGTGGCGCCGCAATTCCAGCGGCTGCCCGGCGGCGGCGCAGGCTGCCTCCAATAGCTCGGGCTGCAGCTGCTGGGCCAGGAACTGGTCCGCCAGGCCCTGGTCCACCAGCAGCGGCGGCACCCGGGCGCCACCGGCGATCAGCCGCACCGCATCGTGCTGCGCCCAGCGCGCCCGGTCGGCGCCCAGGTAGCCGGTGAACGCCTTCTGGCCCCAGGGCACCTCGCCAGGCGCGCAGATCGGCGCCAGCGCCGACACGCTGCGGTACAAGCCCGGATGCCGCAGCGCCAGCGTCAGCGCGCCGTGGCCGCCCATCGAGTGGCCGAAGATGCCCTGTGCGCCGGGCCGCGCAGCGAAGTTGCGGCCGACCACCAGCGGCAGTTCGTCCGTGAGGTAGCTCTCCATGCGCCAGTGCCGCGCGTACGGCTGCGCGGTGGCATCGAGGTAGAAACCGGCGCCGACGCCGAAGTCCCAGTCCTTCTCCGCATCGGGGATGCCCGTGTTGCGCGGACTGGTGTCCGGCGTCACCAGCATCAGCCCGTGTTGCGCCGCGTAGCGCTGCGCGCCGGCTTTGATGGCGAAGGTCTGCTCGTTGCAGGTGAGGCCCGCCAGGTAGTACAGCACCGGCACCGGGCCCTGCGCGGCCTGCGGCGGCCGGTAGACGCCGAAGCGCATGGGCAGACCGATGGCGTCCGAGGCGTGCTCGTAGAAGCCCTGCACGCCGCCGAAGCATGCATGCTCCTCCAGGGTGGTCAGTGCCATGTCAGTACACGACCACGGAGCGGATCGACTCGCCGGACTTCATCAGCTCGAAGCCCTGGTTGATGTCTTCCAGTTTCAGAGTGTGCGTGATCAGGTCGTCGATGTTCAGCTTGCCTTCCATGTACCAGTCGACGATCTTCGGCACGTCGGTGCGGCCGCGCGCGCCGCCGAAGGCCGAGCCTTTCCATTCGCGGCCGGTCACCAGCTGGAACGGCCGGGTGCTGATCTCGGCGCCGGCCTCGGCCACGCCGATGATGATGCTCTTGCCCCAGCCCTTGTGGCAGCACTCCAGCGCCTGCCGCATCGTCCCGGTGTTGCCTATGCACTCGAAGCTGTAGTCGGCGCCGCCGTCGGTGAGTTGCACGATGGCGTCGACGATGTTGGGGTGGTCCTTCGGGTTCAGGAAGTGCGTCATGCCGAACTTGCGGGCCATCGCCTCGCGCTTGGGGTTCAGGTCGACGCCGATGATCTTGTCCGCGCCCACCATCTTCGCCCCCTGGATCACGTTCAGGCCGATGCCGCCCAGCCCGAACACCACCACGTTGGCGCCCGCCTCCACCTTCGCCGTGAAGATCACGGCGCCGACCCCGGTGGTCACGCCGCAGCCGATGTAGCAGACCTTGTCGAAGGGCGCGTCGCTGCGGATTTTGGCCAGCGCGATCTCCGGCGCGACGATGTAGTTGCTGAAAGTCGAAGTGCCCATGTAGTGCAGGATGGGCTTGCCGTCGAGCGAGAAGCGCGAGCTGCCGTCGGGCATCAGGCCCTTGCCCTGCGTGCCGCGGATCTGCTGGCAGAGGTTGGTCTTGCGCGACAGGCAGAACTTGCACTGCCGGCACTCCGGCGTGTAGAGCGGAATGACGTGGTCGCCCGGCTTCAGCGAAGTGACGCCGGCGCCGACCTCCAGCACCACCCCGGCGCCCTCGTGGCCCAGCACGGCCGGGAACAGGCCCTCGGGAGCGGCGCCCGACAGTGTGTAGTAGTCGGTGTGGCAGATGCCGGTGGCCTTGACCTCGACCAGCACTTCGCCGGCACTCGGGCCGTCCAGGTCTAGCTCTTCGATGGTCAGGGGCTGGCCGGCCTGCCAGGCGACGGCGGCGCGTGTTTTCATGGCGTGTCCTTGTGCAGAGCCGCCGATGCTAGCCGCTTCCTGCCCGAACTACGATCGCAGGATGTCGCCGAGGAAGGCTTTCGTCCGCTCGTGCTGCGGCGAGCCGAAGAACTCCTGCGGCGGCGCGACCTCGAGGATCTGCCCCTCGTCCATGAACACGACACGGTCCGCCACCTGGCGGGCAAAGCCCATTTCGTGCGACACGACCACCATGCTCATGCCGTCGCGAGCCAGCGCCACCATGGTGTCCAGCACTTCCTTCACCATCTCCGGGTCCAGCGCCGAGGTCGGCTCGTCGAACAGCATCAGCTTCGGCTTCATGCACAGCGCCCGCGCAATGGCCACCCGCTGCTGCTGGCCGCCCGACAACTGCGCCGGATACTTGTCGGCCTGATCCGCCAGCCGCACGCGCGCGAGCAGTTCCAACGCCGCCGCGTCCGCCTCGCGTGCGTTCATGCGCCGCGTCGACACCGGCGCCAGCGTGCAGTTCTGCAGCACCGTCATGTGCGGAAACAGGTTGAACTGCTGGAACACCATGCCGACCTTGCGCCGCACGGTGGTCAGGTCGCCGCCCGCCGGCGTGAGCGTGACGCCGCCGACCTCCAGCCCGCCGGCCTGGAAGTCCTCGATGCCGTTGATGCAGCGGATCAGCGAGGACTTGCCCGAGCCCGAGGGCCCGCAGACGACGATGCGCTCCTGTTCCGCCACCGCCAGGCTGATGGAGCGCAGCGCATGGAAGCTGCCGTACCACTTGTCGAGATTGCTGATGCGCAGGATGTCGGGCATGGGTTGTTCAGGCGTGGCGGCCGGTTTCGAGCGAGACCTGCAGGCGGGCGCTGTAGGCCGACATGGCGTAACAGAAGGCGAAATAGATCAGCGCCACGAACAAGTAGATCTCGGTGCTGAAGCCCTGCCACTGCGCGTCGGCGGCGGCGCGCTTGGCGGCCGTCATCAGGTCGAAGATGCCGACCACCACCACGATGGAGGTCGCCTTGAAGAAGGCGATGAAGACGTTGACGATGGCCGGCAGCACCATCGTCAGCGCCTGCGGCAGGATCACGCGCGTGGTGGTCACGAAGGATGTGAGGCCGAGCGCCGCCGCCGCCTCGTACTGCCCCTTGGGGATCGCCTGCAGCCCGCCGCGCACGACTTCCGCCAGGTAAGCCGCGGTGAACAGCGCGAAGGCGACGAACACGCGCAGCAGCTTGGAAAAATCCATGCCCTGCGGCAGGAACAGCGGGATCATCACGCTGGCCAGGAACAGCACGGCCAGCAGCGGCACGCCCCGGACCAGCTCGATGTAGGCGACGGCCAGCGCCTTGCCCACGCCGTTGCGGCGCGAATGCCGGACCAGCGCCAGCACCAGCGCGAGCGGGAAGCCCGCCGTCAGGCCCAGCGTGGCCAGGATCAGCGTGACCGGCAGCCCGCCCCACTGGTCGTCCGGCACGAAAGGCAGCCCCAGCACGCCGCCCCACATCAGCAGCGCGAACAGCGCCAGCGCCGCCGGCCAGGCCGCCGCCAGCCGCCAGTTCCACATGCGCGGCAGCACGGAGACCGGGTACATCACGATCAGGATGCCCATGGCCAGCGCCGCCCGCCATTGCTGCGCGTAAGGGTAGATGCCGAACAGGATCAGGCGCAGCTTCTCGCCTATCACGGCCCAGCACGCGCCGGCGCCTGGCACGCGGCACGCTTCCGGACCCTGGCCGCCGGTGCTGAAGACGGCGTGCACCACCCCCCACAGCATCAGGTGCCAAGCCAGCCAGCCGCTGGCCAGGGCGAGCGCCACGGTCACCACCGTCGAAGCACGCGAGCCGAAGAACAGCTTGCGCATCCGCGGCCGCCAGCCCGAGGCGAAAACCGGCGGCGCGGCTGGCCCGATCGGATGCGTGGCAACGAAGTGCGTCATCGCCCCCAGCCCTTGCTGCGATGTTCGTAGGCGTGCATGGCCGCGCTCACCGCCAGGCTCACCACCGCGTAGAACGCCCTCACGATGGCCATCACTTCCA
>JAQGMU010000629.1 GCA_028292195.1 Ramlibacter sp.
CCATCAAGGATTCGGTCGCGGAACACGGCAGGATCGCCAAAGTCATTCTTGCCGGTGATCCGCGCAAGGCCAGCAGCGAAATCCGCAAACATTTGAAACGTGCCAGCGCCTTGCTGGACGACATGCCGGCGGCAATTTACAGGCCGTGACCTTACGGCGACAGCAAGTGGGCTAACCCGTAAGCAAGAGAAGACGCAGGTCCGTTATCGGGTGCGTTGCCGACCCGGGCATGCCCGTGCTCGATCGCGCGGGTTCGCGACCCGAGGGCGCGTGAAACCGGCGCCGTACAAGCAGTCGTGCGCCTACAGACAAGTGCGCGCGCTGACCGTCCCTAGACTCTTGTGTTGCGGTGCAGCAAGGCTGGCGTGGTGCCAGCCGGCGGGCATCGTTTCCTCAGGAGCCTCGGACCATGCAAAACCTTCCCCTCCCGGCCGGACGCTGCGTCCGACCCCGCCCCCCCGTCCTGGCTTGCATGCGCGGCGCGGCCATCGCCGCGCTGAGCCTCGCGGCCCTCGCGGTGACCTCCACGCCGGTCCGCGCCGAGGCCGCCAAGGCCCCGGCCGCCTGCGCCGCGCTGCAGGCCAAGTACCCGCAGTTCAAGGGCAAGACCCTGGTCAACGCGATCAACCCCCACACCCCCGGCTACGAGACCATCGACCCCAAGGATCCGAACAAGTACATCGGATTCGACATCGACCTGGGCGAGAGCATCGGCGCCTGCCTGGGCTTCAAGCTGACCTACAAGCCAGTGACCTTCGCGGCCCTGCTGACCACGCTGCAGGCCGGCCAGGCCGACATCGTCATCTCCGACATCTACGCCACCGAAGAACGCGCCAAGGCGGCCGACTTCATCACCTACTCGAAGGTCTTCGACGGCGTGCTGGTGGCCAAGGGCAACCCGAAGAAGATCACCGGCATCAACGCCTCGCTGTGCGGTACGGTGGCGGCCGAGAACACCGGCTATGTCGAGGTGCCGCTGATCCAGGCGCTGGCGCCACAGTGCAAGACGGCGGGCAAGGCCGAGGCGGAGATCCAGCTCTACGACAACAACCAGAACTGCATCCAGGCCATCCTGGCGGGCCGCGCCGACACCTACATCAACGACGTGAACACCGTCGACAGCGCGGTCAAGGCCTACCCGGACAAGCTCGAGAAGGCGACCGCGGTGACCATCCCCTACTCGGTCGGCATCGCCGTTCCCAAGGGCAAGACCGACTTCCGCGACGCCGTGATGGCGGCGCTGGTAACGCTGCAGAAGGCCGGCATCCACACCGAGCTGCTGAAGAAGAACGGCCTGCCGGTCGAGAACCTCGAGGCACCGCGCCTGCTCGTGGTGAAGTGAGATGGAGCTGTTCCTCCACTACCTCACGCTGCCCTACCTGATCCAGGGCGTCGTCTTCACGCTCGGGGCCACGGCCATCGGGCTGGCGGGCGGGGTGGTGGTGGGACTGTTGCTGGCGGCGATGCAGCTGAGCCGCTTCAAGCCGCTGGCTGCCTTCGCACGCGGCTACGCGGTGGTCTTCCGCGGCACGCCGCTGGTGCTGCAGATGGTCTTCGTCTACGACGCGCTGCCGCATGTCGGCATCAAGCTCCCCGGGCTGCTGGCCGCCGGCGTGGCGCTGGCCGCCAACGAGGCCACCTTCATCGCCGAGATGTTCCGCTCCGGCGTGGTCGGCGTCGACCGCGGCCAGGTGCTGGCCGGCCAGGCCCTGGGCATGACGCCGCGCGTGCTGATGCGCCGCATCATCGCTCCGCAGGCGCTGCGCTCGATGATCCCCGCGATGGGCAACGAGGCGGTCAGCACCCTGAAGAACTCCTCGCTGGCCTCGGTCATCGCGGTGCAGGAGCTGACGCTGCGCAGCACCCAGCTGGCCTCTTCGACCTTCGACTTCTTCTCCATCTTCTTCGCGTCCGGCCTGCTGTACCTGGTGCTGACCGGCGCGATGAGCCTGGTGCAACTGTCGCTCGAGGCGCGTTTCGACCTCGACCGCCAGGCCGCCTTGCGTGGCCTGGCCCGCTGGCTGCCCTGGCGGCACGCCGCGCCGCCCCCGGTGAGCGCTTCACCCGCCGCAGACCTGGCCGGCACGCCGGCACCCGAGGTCCGTGCACCCATTGCGCCGGAATCGCCGGCCGTCCGGCTGATCGACCGCGCGGCGCGCAGCGCCCGGCTGGCCGACGCGGCGGTGGTCTTGCGCGTCAACGGCGTGTCCAAGGCCTACGGCCCGCATGCCGTACTGAAGGACCTGAGTCTCACGGTCTCGGCCGGGGAGGTGGTCGCCCTGCTGGGGCCGAGCGGCTCAGGCAAGAGCACGCTGCTGCGTTGCATCAACCACCTCGAAAGCTGGGACGCCGGGCAGATCCATGTCGGCGGCCACCGCCTCGGCTACCGGCCCGACGGCCAGTTGATGAGCCCGAGCGATCTGGCCAGCGAGCGGGCGCGCCTCGGAGTGGGCATGCTGTTCCAGCAGTTCAACCTGTTCGCGCACCTGACCGCGCTCGAGAACGTGGCCGGTCCGCTGCGCTGGGTACACGGTTGGTCACGCGAAAAAGCCGACCGGCGCGCGCTGGAACTGCTGAACCGCGTAGGCCTGGCCCATCGCGTCGACGCGCTGCCGCGTCACTTGTCCGGGGGGCAGCAACAGCGCGTGGCCATTGCGCGCGCCCTCGCTCCGGGACCGACCGTGCTGCTGCTCGACGAACCCACCTCGGCGCTCGACCCCGAACTGGTCAACGAAGTTCTCGACGTGATCCGCCGCCTGGCCGTCGAGGACGGTTTGACGATGATCATCTCCACCCACCAGCTGCGCTTCGCCGCAGAGGTGGCTGATCGCGTGATCTTCCTTTCAGGTGGCCGCATCCTCGAAAGCGGGCCGGCGATGGGCGTGCTGCAACGCCCGCAGCACCCCGAGACAGCCCGATTCCTCAGCGTGATGGCCGCCGACGTACTGCCCTCCAACCACTCACCTGCAAAGGTCTGACCATGAAGCACCACACCCTGCAGGTCTCCCCCCAGACCGTCCATTGGGGCTATTTCAGCAAGGTGGTCGCGCCGTCGCTCGTCGTGAAGTCCGGCGACCGGGCGACCATCGAGACCCTCACTCACCATGCCAACGACGACCACGAACGCATGATCGCCGGCGACCCGGGCGCGGAGTCGGTGTTCGCCTGGACACGCGAGCACAAGGCACTGTCCCGGCGCGGCGCCGGCCCGGTCACCGGACCGTTCAAGCTCGGCGAAGGCGAAGGCGTGGGCGTGCATCTGCTGACCGGACCGGTGGTCGTCGAAGGTGCCGAGCCCGGCGACGTGCTGGAGGTGCGCATCCTGGACGTGCGTCCCCGGCCCAGCTGCAACCACTGCTACGCGGGCCGCTGTTTCGGCTCGAACGCGGCCGCGTCCTGGGGTTTCCATTACCGCGACCTGATCGAGGAGCCCAAGCCCCGCGAGGTGGTGACGATCTTCGAGCTCGACACCTCTGGCGAACCCTTCGCCCGCGCGGTCTACAACTATGTGTGGACGCCGCAGACCGACCCTGACGGCGTGGTGCACGCGACCATCGACTACCCCGGCGTGCGCGTCGACCACACCCTGGTGAAAAAGCGCGAGGACATCCTGCGAAACGTCAAGGTGCCGGCCCGCCTGCACTTCGGCACGATGGGTCTTGCGCCGTCGGAGTCCGACTTTGTCAGCTCCATCCCACCCAGCTACACCGGCGGCAACATCGACGACTGGCGCATCGGCAAGGGCGCGCGCATGTACTACCCCGTGGCCGTGCCTGGCGCCTTCTTCTCGGTGGGCGATCCGCATGCGGCCCAGGGCGACAGCGAACTCGGCGGCACCGCGATCGAGACCTCGCTGACCGGCGACTTCGAGTTCATCCTGCACAAACAGTCCGAGCTGGGCGGGACCATTCTCGAAGGGCTGGACCACCCGCTGCTGGAGACCGAGGAGCAGTGGGCGGTCTACGGCTTTACCTACCCCAATTACCTGGCCGCCCTCGGGCCCGAGGCCCAGACCTTGGTTGCCGGGCATTCGTCTCTGGACCCGGCCATGCGCGACGCCTTCCGCAAGCTGCGCCGCTTCCTGATGACGGTGCACCGGCTCAGCGAAGACGAGGCCATCGCATTGCTGTCGGTCGCGGCGCACTTCGGTGTCACGCAGGTGGTGGATGCCAACTGGGGCATCCACGGTTCCATCCGGAAGAGCGTCTTCATGGACCGTTGACCGCTGGCGCGCCGGCTGGCCGCTGGCGGCCGGCGAACAGCGATTTTCGTATCACCGCATGCACGCCCCAATTGCCGTCCACCACCTGGGTGACGCCGAAGTCGACGGCCACAGACATCAGCGAGATCGCCTCATCCTCGCTCAGCCCCAGCGCGGTCATCAGGAAGCGCCGGGTCTTGCGGAAGGCGTCGCGCATGGCCGGGTCGAGCGAGGATTTTTCGTAGATCGCGCTGCGCGCCTTGCCGCCGAACTCTTTCAGGTAATCCGGGTGGCTGAAGCCGTGGATCACCCACTCGTCGGCAGTCTCGACCAGCGGATAGTCGATGTCGGCAAAGGGCTCGTCCCGCAACTGCCCGGCCTTGTGCAGAACGATCTGGAAGACGCCCGTGAGCGAACATTCGATCGCCGTGCCGCACAACTCGCTGTCGCCCTGCGAGGCATGCGGGTCACCGACCGACAGCAGAGCGCCCTCGACCCCGACCCGCAAGTACAAGGTCGCGCCCTTGGCGATGCGCCAGTTGTCCAGGTTGCCGCCGAAGCAGGACGGCGGCACCGAGTCGACCAGGCCGGTCTCGGCCGGCGCGACCGCGATCACGCCGAAGTGCGGGCGCACGGGGATGCTGACGCCCTGCAGCACGCCGTGGTTCTCGACGATCGATGTGCGGTCGACCGGGATGCCGGGGTAGTCGATGGTCGGGTGCAGCACGCCGTTCGGGTCGCGCTGCGGGGTCCAGCGAAAGTTGTAGACCGCGTGGGCACAGGCATGATCCTGGCTGCAGTCGACCTCGTAGATGGTCACCACTTCGCGCTGCTTCGGCTCCTCGATCAGGTCGTCGTAGTGAAAGCCCCACCAGGCGGCGGCGTTGCTGCCGAAGGCCCGGCCCTCGTACCTGGCATTGGCCGCCAGCCTCGGTGCGAGGTCGAGGATGCGCACCTCCAGCACGTCGCCGGGCTGCGCGTCCTTCACGAAGACAGGGCCGGTGCAGATGTGCACGCCGAAGCCTTCACCGCTGCCGCGACCGTAGATCGACGCATCGGTGGGGCCGGCGCCGCGGCGGTCCACAGCCTTGTGCTCAGAGGTCCAGTGGAAGACGCTTTCGGCCCCCGAATCGCCCTTGATCATGCGCTCGTGGTCGTCGTAGGCATGCTGGGTCAGCGTCTCGATGGTGACGATGTCGCCGGAGTCGATGTGCAGCACCGGCGGGATCGAACGGCTGAAGTAGCCCCAGTGGATGGTCTTCGCGGTGGCCGGCAGGTGGTGGTGGCGGCCGGCCCCGGTGCCCGCGCCATACGGGCTGGCGGACAGCTGGCCTGCGGACGCCAGCTTCGTCCCTGCGGTCCCGGCGGCCGGGTCGATGCCGGCGCTGGATGCGACCGGGTCTGCCGCCGGGGTCTCGAAATAGCCCGACGGCCAGCCGCGCTGGATGCGCTTGCGCAGCGACTGCTGGCTGGCCTCATTGGCCTGCTGCCGGTACTGTCGTGGCGACATGCTGTAGCGGTCGCGGAAACAGTGGCTGAAATGCGCCGGGTCATTGAAGCCCCAGCGGAAACAGATGTCCGAGATCGACAGGTGTCCGTACTGGCGGTTCGCGAGGTCGGCCCGACAGCGTTCGAGGCGGCTCTGGCGCAAGTAGGCGGTGAAGGTCTGGCCGAGGCCCTCGAAGAGTTTCTGCACGAGGCGCTCGGAAATGCGCTCGTGGGCCGCCACGGCGGCCACCGACAGCGAGGCATCGTTCAGGTTCGCGTCCACGTACTGGCACAGGCGGCGAACCGTGGCCGCCTGCGTGCTGCTGACAGCGGGCGAGTCGGCGTCGCGCCGGGCGGCCATGCTCGTCGCGATGAACTCGGAAAGCGCCGACTCGACAGGCGCAATGTCGTCGTCGCCCAGCGTGTCGAAGGCGTCGGCCAGCGCGGTCAGGGTGCCCGCGAACATGCGGCCCAGGCCGGTGCGGCCAGACAGGTGGCCCAGGGCGACGGCAGAGCCTCCGGGAAGCGTGGCTTTCAGGCTGGCACGCGGCAGCGACACCATGAATTGCCGGAAATTGGAGCGGAAATCCAGGCCCGCCTGCGCCTGGGCCGGTCCGAAGACGATGTCACCCGGCGCCAGCTCGATCGCCTGGCGGCCATCGTGCAAGATCGCGTCGCCACCCAGGAGCAGCGCCAGCCAGACCGCATCGCTTGCATTCCCCAGCCGCTGGATGGTCTGCGGCGAGGAGGATATGCGCGCCATCCCGACGCCGCGCGCCGTTCGCCCCGCGGTCAAGGTGCCATACAGCGGCGCCGCCGCCGCTGCCATCTCGGGCCTGAGTCGGTGCATCTGCAAGGCCTCGCGCCACGCCTGCGGCCGCTGGTGCACCGGATAGGCATCGGTCGTGAACTGTTCGAAGCGCATGGCGGTGGTTTCCTGGTTGCTGGACCAGGCAGTGCAAGACACGTGCCACGCGTCATGCCCCTGGCTGGCACGCAACTGGCTTGGCACGAAGCAGGCTGTCGCCAACCAACCAACCTCGTGCAATGTCCCCAATCTTCCACATGATCACCGGTGCACCGGATCCGGTCGCGCCTTTCAGCCATGCCGTCGAAGCCGACGGCTGGGTGTTCGTCACCGGGCAGATGCCGTTTGTCGGCAGCTCGCTGGACACACCCTATCCCGAGGGCATCGAGGCGCAGACCCGGCAGGTTCTGAAGAACCTCCAGACGGTGCTGGCCGGTTGCGGCCTGGGCCTGGAGCACGCGCTGTCAGTGCGTGTCTACCTCACGCACTTCGAGGCTGACTACGCGGCGATGAACGCCGTCTACGCCAGCCATTTCGCGAGCGGGCGGCGTCCTGCCCGAACCTGCATCGGCGTGACCGGCCTGGCCAAGGGCGCGCGCATCGAGATCGATCTCGTGGCACGGCGCGGCGGCGTGCCGGCCACGGCCGACCTCCCCACCTGAAGGACCCCTCATGAACTGGCTGGACGATTCGATCATGCGGCAGCGCGGCGTCGCGCAGGGCCGCACACCCGAGACCCATGCGCTGACCGAAGCGGTGCAGGGCAAGTACCACTACACCATCGGCCCCTACTCGGACCCGGTGCTGAGGATCCGTCCCGGCGACCGCGTCGTGGTGGAAACGCGCGACGCCTTCGAGGGCAAGGTGAAGACCGAGCAGGACCTGCCCTCGCGCGTATTGCGCATGCCCTTCGTCAACCCGCAGAACGGCCCCATCCTGGTGGAAGGTGCCAGCAAGGGCGACGTGCTGGCCGTGTATATCGAGAAGATGTCGCCGCGCGGTGGCAACCCGCGCGGCACCTGCGCAATGATTCCACAGTTCGGTGCACTCAGCGGCACCTCGCTCACCGCGCTGCTGGCCGACGACCAGCCGGAGATCGTGCGCAAGGTGGACCTCGATGAGGACGGCGTGTACTGGAGCAAGCGTGTCACGCTCCCCTACCGGCCGCACATCGGCACACTGAGCTGCAGCCCGGAGATCGATTCGATCAACACGCTGACGCCCGACTCGCACGGCGGCAACATGGACCTGCCCGACATGGGCCCGGGCAGCATCACCTACCTGCCGGTGCGCAGCGATGGCGGCCGGCTGTTCATCGGCGACGCGCACGCCTGCCAGGGCGACCGCGAGGTCTGCGGCACGGCGGTGGAATTCGCCAGCACGACGACCATCCAGGTCGACCTCATCAAGGGCTGGCAGCTCGAGTGGCCGCGGCTCGAGAACGAGGCCGTCATCATGGCCATCGGCAGCGCGCGCCCGCTCGAGGACGCCACGCGCATCGCCTACAAGGAGCTGATCCTGTGGATGGAGGCCGAGTATGGCTACGACCGCTGGGACGCCTACATGATGCTCAGCCAGTGCGGGCAGGTGCGATTGGGCAACTTCGTCGACCCGAAGTACACGGTCGGCGCGGGCATCAGCAAGAAGTACCTCGCGCCGGCCTGAGCGGCGCACAGTCAAACCCAGCAAGGAGCGGACATGGATCTCGGATTGAAGGGCCTGAAGGCCGTGGTGACCGGCGGCACCAAGGGCATCGGACGCGCGATCGCGCAGACGCTCGCGGCCGAAGGCGCGCACGTGGCCTTGTGTGCGCGCAACGCCGACGAGGTGGCGCAGGCGGTGAAGGACTTCGCCGGCGACGGCGTGAAGATCAGCGGCCGCGCGGTCGACGTTGCTGACGGCCCTGGGTTGGCGGCGTGGGTGACCGACGTGGCCGCCGAGTTCGGCGGCATCGACATCGTCGTGGCTAACGTCAGTGCGTTGGCGATCGCCGCCGACGAGGCTGCCTGGCAGCGCGGCTTCGAGGTCGACATGATGGGCACGGTGCGGCTCGTCAACGCCGCGATGCCCTATCTGGAGAAAAGCGGCAAGGCGTCCATCGTGACGATCTCCAGCGTTTCGGGCCGCGAGATTGACTTCGCTTCCGGCCCCTATGGCGCCTTCAAGGCCGCCATCGTGCATTACACGCAAGGCCTTGCCTACCACCTGGCAGGCAAGGGCATCCGCGCCAATACCGTGTCGCCGGGCAACACCTACTTCGCCGGTGGCGTCTGGAACCAGATCGAGACCGGCAACCCCGAGTTCTTCAAGATGGCGCTGGGCCTGAACCCAACCGGCCGCATGGGCACGCCGCAAGAGATGGCGAACGCCGCCGCCTTCCTGGCAAGCCCAGCGGCGAGCTTCATCACCGGAACCAACCTCGTGGTCGACGGCGCGCTGACCAAGGGCGTGCAGCTGTAGCAGCGCCGTGCTGTGGCGGTGCCGAAAGACGCGCGAAGGCCCTTGACGCCGCGCG
>JAQGMU010000009.1 GCA_028292195.1 Ramlibacter sp.
TCAACCCCAACTACCAGAGCGAGGGCAAGCTGTATGCGCAGGACATCCTGCGCAACCACCCTACGGCCAAGATCGCCGTGCTGTACCAGAACGACGACTACGGCAAGGACTACCTCAAGGGCTTCACGGACGGCCTGGGCGACAAGGCAAAAACCATGATCGTGAAAGCCGTGACCTACGAGGTGACGGACCCCACGGTGGACTCGCAGATCGTCACGCTGCAGGCCTCCGGCGCCGATGTGTTCTTCAACATCACCACGCCGAAGTTCGCTGCGCAGGCGATCCGCAAGGTGGCCGACATCGGCTGGAAGCCGGTGCACTACCTGAACCAGGTGTCGGCCAGCGTCGGCTCGGTGCTGAAGCCGGCGGGGCTGGAGAAGTCGGTGGGCCTGATCTCCATGCAGTACATCAAGGACCCGACCGACCCGCGCTGGGCCAATGACGGGCCGATGAAGGACTACTTCGCCTTCATGAAGAAGTACGTGCCGGACGGCGAGCCCATGGACGGCAGCGCCACCTACGGGATGGCAGTGGCGCAGCTGATCGTGCAGGTGTTGAAGCAATGCGGCGACAACTTGACGCGCGAGAACGTGATGAAGCAGGCCGCCAGCATCAACAACTTCCAGGTGCCGATGGCGTTGCCAGGCGTGACGGCCAGCACGTCGGCGAACGACTACGCGCCGTACCAGACGATGCAGCTGGCCAAGTTCGATGGGAAGACGTGGCAGGGGTTTGGGGACCCGCTGGCGGTGCGTTGACGCCTGTCGTCCGTTTCAATCGAACAGCGTGCCTTGCGGGGCAGGCGGAGCCGATGCGCTGTCCCCCCGCAGCCCGAACCGCTCCAGCATCACGTATTCCGCGGGCCTGGTGTCCAGGCGCGACCACACGAGCACGAATTCGCTGATCGTCCAGGCGATGCCCGCCTCCTGCGCCGGCGGCACGGCGCCGTGGGCGTCGCGCGCCAGCGTGATGTGCGGCGTGAAATGCGGACCTGCCTGCGGCCAGCATTCGGCAACGCTTTCCTGCAGGCGATGCAAGCCCGGGCTCTCCTGCGGCAGCAGCACCGCGATGTCGTTCCTCCAGAGCACCGGCGTGTCCAGCACCAGCTGCAGCGGTGCCGCCGCCACGTCACGCAACGCCATGCGCAGCCGGCTCTCCGGCGCCGATCCAACCTCGCCCAGGAAGCGCAACGTCAGGTGATAGCGGGCAAAGCGCGTGGGGCGCGCGATTTCCGGCCAGGTCCATTCGCGGGCGTGGCGCTGAATTTGCATTTGCACCGTGCGATCCGGCAGCAGGCCGATGAACAGGCGGCGTGGTTCGTGCAATTGCATGGCGCGTCAATGGAAGTCGCGGCTGCCGCTGCGCTGCCGGCCGATGCGGCCCAGCAGCGGTGTCAGGTCGGTCAGCTTTTCGGCGATGAGATGACGGACGTGGCCGCCGCTTGCCACGTCGCGCTGCCAGGTGCCGTGCACGGCCAGCAGGCGCGAGCGCAGCAACGGCTCGCGCTGTTGCTCACGGATGCTGGGCCAGACGATCACGTTGACGGGGCCGGTCTCGTCCTCGAGCGTCACGAAGATGGTGCCGTTGGCCGTGCCGGGCTGCTGGCGCACCGTCACGATGCCGCAGGCCGCCACACGGCGCCCGTGCGGCAGCGCGTCCAGTTCCGCGGCGGTCAGGATCTTCATGCGCTCGAGGCGAGCGCGCAGCAGCGCCAGCGGATGGCGCCGCAGCGTGAGGCCCATGGAGGCATAGTCGAACACGATCTCCTCGCCCTCGGGCGCGGCCGGCAACGCGAGCGCTTCCTCGTTGATCGGCGCATCTTCCAGCAAGGCCGGCGCGCGGCGCTGCGCCGAGGCTTCCCAGACTTGCTGGCGTCGATGGCCGGCGAGCGACTGCAGTGCGTCGGCTGCGGCCAGGGCATTGAGGTCTTTCACGCCCAGTTGCGCGCGCAGGGCCATGTCTTCGACGCTTGTGAAGGGGCCTTGTTTGCGCGCTTCCTCGATGCGGCGGCCGCCGTCTTCGCTGAGGCCGCCAACGAGGCGCAGGCCCAGCCTCACCGGCGGTCGCTCGGGGTTCTCAAGGGCCAAGCGAGAGTCCCAGTCGCTGTACGACACATCCGGCGGCAACACCCGCACCCCGCCATTGCGCTGCGCATCCTGGATCAACTGCGAAGGCGCATAGAACCCCATCGGCTGCGAATTCAGCAAGGCGGCGAGGAAGCATTCGGGCTCGTGGCATTTCAGCCAGCTGCTCTTGTACGCCAACAAGGCGAAGCTATACGCGTGGCTTTCGGGGAAGCCGTAATCGCCGAAGCCCTCGATCTGCTTGAAGATGCGCTGGGCGAATTCCAGCGTGTAGCCGTTGCGCAGCATGCCGTCGACGAGGCGATCGCGGAACTTGTCCACGCCGCCCTTGCGCTTCCAGGCCGCCATCGCGCGCCGCAGCGAGTCGGCTTCGGTGGCGGTGAAGCCGGCGGCGATCATCGAGATCTCCATCACCTGCTCCTGGAAGATCGGCACGCCCAGCGTTCGTTCCAGGGCTTCTTCCAGCTTCGGGACCGCTCCCTTTTCCAGCGAGGAACGCTCGTAGACGATCTTCTCGCCCCGCGCCTTCCGCTCGCGCGCCTTCAGGTACGGGTGCACCATTCCGCCCGAAATCGGCCCCGGCCGCACGATCGCCACCTCCACCACCAGGTCGTAGAACACCTCGGGCTTCAGCCGCGGCAGCATCGACATCTGGGCCCGGCTTTCGATCTGGAACACGCCCACCGTGTCGGCCTTGCGGATCATCTCGTAGGTCTTCGCGTCGTCGTTGGGGATGTCGCGCAGCGCCCAGCGCTCACCGCGCAACGCATTGCGAAAGTCCAGGCAGCGCCGCAGCGCGGTGAGCATGCCCAGCGCCAGCACGTCCACCTTCATCAGCCCCATGTCCTCCAGGTCGTCCTTGTCCCACTGGATCACCGAGCGGTCCTTCATGCTGGCGTTCTCCACCGGCACCAGCCGCACCAGGCGCGTCCGCGTCAGCACGAAGCCGCCCACGTGCTGGCTCAGGTGACGCGGGAAACCCATCAGCTGCCACGTCAGGTCCATCCATTGCCGCGCCAGGTGCGCGCTGAGTTCGCATTGCGTCAGCCGCGCCAGGTCCTGCAGCCGGTCCACCGCGAGGTCCTCGTCGAACCAATGGTGGTCCTTGGCGAAGGCATCGATCAGCGGCTCCGGCGCGCCGAGCGCCTTGCCCACGTCGCGGATGGCGCTGCGGGTGCGATAGCTGATCACCACCGCGGCGATGGCGGCGCGCTCGCGGCCGTACTTGCCGTAGATGTACTGGATCACCTCCTCGCGCCGTTCGTGCTCGAAGTCGACGTCGATGTCCGGCGGCTCGTTGCGGCGGTCGACGCTGATGAAGCGCTCCAGCAGCGGCCGCGAATGCATCGGGTCCATCGCCGTGATGCCCAGGCAGTAACACACCACCGAGTTGGCGGCCGAGCCGCGGCCCTGGCACAGGATGCCCTTGCTCTCGGCGAAGCGAACGATGTCGTTCACCGTCAGGAAGAACATCTCGTACTTGCACTGGGCGATCAGCTTCAGCTCCTTGCGCAGCAGCTGCAGCACCTTCACCGGCACGCCCTGCGGATAGCGCCTGCGGGCACCGTCATAAGTCAGGCGATGCAACGCCTGCGGCGGCGTCAATCCCTCGGGCACCGTTTCCAGCGGGTAGTCGTACTTGATGGATTCCAGGTCGAAGTTGCAGCGGCCCGCCACTTCCAGCGTGGCGGCCAGCACCTCCGGCGGATAGGTTTCGGCCAGGCGCGTGCGCCGGCGCAGGTGCCGCTCGGCGTTGCCCTGCAGCGCGAAGCCGCATTCGGGCACGGTCTTGCCCATGCGCACGGCGGTGATCACGTCCTGCAGCGGCTTGCGCGAGCGCAGGTGCATGTGCACGTCGCCGGCCGCCACCAGCGGCACGCCGCAGCGCCCACCTGCTTCGCTCAGCGTGGCCAGCCACAGGTCGTCGTCCAGCAGGTGCAGCAGTTCCACCGCCAGCGACAGGTTGCCACCGAACAGTCTCTTCGCGCGCGCGAGCCCGGCACAGAGCGTGTCCAGCGCCGCGTCCGTGCGCTTCGGCGCATAGAGAATCTCGCAGCCATTCAACAGGCTGAAATCGCTCTCCTCCCAGCTCACGCGGTACTCGCCCTTGGCCGCCGTCCCCATGCGCGCGGCGGAGATGAACTCGCACAGTCCGCCCCAGCCCTCGAGGTCGCGTGCGATCGCCACCAGGCGCGCATCGCCCAGGTCGAATTCACTCCCGAACAGCAATTTGAAATCGCGCACGCGCTTGTTTTGCGGGTCGCGCGCTTCCAGCTTGCGCGCGAACTCCAGGTATTCCTTCAGCGCGCTGTAGGCCCGCACCACGCCGGCCACCGAGCATTCGTCGGTGAGCGCCAGCGCCTGGTAGCCCAGGTCGTAGGCGCGGCGCACCAGCTCCTGCGGATGCGAGGCGCCGCGCTGGAAGCTGAAGTTGCTGATGCAGTGCAGCTCCGCGTAGCCGGCCAGCAAATCCGGGCCGGTGGAGAGCACCGGCGGCATGTCCTTCTCTTCATCCAGCGACGGACCGGGCTTGACGTGCGTCTCAGGCATACAACCCCTGCAGGTACCAGCGGTACTCGTTCGTGAACTGCAGCGGCCGCTCGCGGAACACCCAGACCAGGCCCGCGCCCTCGCTGCGCGCGATGAAGTAATCGCGCAGCACCGCGCCGCCCTCTTCCCACCAGGCCGTTTCGACACGGTACAGGCGAGCCAGCCGGCGCAGCGGCCCGCCGTACCAGGCGACGTTGTCGCGCACCTCCAGCTCCAGCGGCGCGGGCAGCAGCCAGGTGGGATAGAGCGCATCGTTCGCACCGGCCAGCTCCTTGCGCTGCGCGCCGCGCATGGGGATCCAGCGCTGCATCTGCTCGGGTCGATGGTCCGCCTGGGGCTGCGCCACCAGCACGTTGTGTTCGCCCAGCCGCACGCTCAGGCGCTCCACCAGTTGGTGCAGCTTCTCGCCGGGACGGTTGTCCTCCGGCAGCAGGCTGGTCGACAGGCCGCCCCAGGGCACCGTCTCCAGCGTGCGCAGGCGCAGGTGGTTGGCCGGCGCCCCCAGTTTCACGCGCGCGAACTGCTCGCTGGCCAGCCGGCGCAGGTGCTTCATGTCCTGCGTGGGCTGGGCGGTGCGCAGCTCCAGCTTCTCGGTCGGCGGCAATAGTTTTCCGTCCACGCGTTTCAGGTCCAGCGTCCACTCGAACTCCAGCGCCAGCACGCCCAGGTTGCGCGCCTGCAGCCACGCTTGCAGCAGCGTCAAGAGGTGCGCGCCGGTCCAGAGCAACTCGGGCGCGGTGGTCGCCAGCAATTGCAGCTCCAGCCTCTGGTCGAAGGTGGAAGGCAACGTCAGCCAGGGATAGCGCTCCGGCCGCTGGCCATACGCGGCATCCAGCGCATTCAGCAGCTCCGCGCCGAAGCGGCGGCTCAAGCCCGCGCGCGGCAGGCTGCGCAGCTGGCCGAAGGTGGTGCAGCCGATGCGCTCCAGCGTGTCGAGGTGCGGGCGTGCGGCGGTCAGTGTGTCGAGCGGCAGGCCATCGGGAATCTCCTGGGGCTTCTCCTGGCCGCGCAGCCGCATGCGCAGCAGCGCGAGCGCCACCAGCGCGGTCGCGCCCACGGCGCACGGCGGCGTCTGCAGCTCGGGGCTGCCTTTCAGCAGCCGCCGCAGCAGCCGCTTGCGGTCGCCGAACAGGCGCTCGGAGGCCTCGGCCTCGAGCAGCAGCGCCTCTTCGACCGCGGCCACCCGGGGCGTGAACTGCAAGGCACGCCAGCCCCAGGCAGGCCGCAGCTCATCCGGTGAGGCTTGCAGTGCGATCCAGTACATGCGACACGCTCGAAGGAATTGAAGGAAAGGCGACCGGGACGCTGCTGTTGCGGCGACCCTTGCGAGCCGCGAGCAGTGCCGCCAGCCGCGGCGGTTGCGCCTGCAGCACCAGGGGCTGCAGCAGGGGCGGGCCGCGCCGCTTGAGGATGCGCACCGCCATCTGCCCCTGCTCCAAGCCCTCCACCAGGAGCCGCAGCCGCGCCGGCGAAGAATGCTGGCCGGCCTCGACGCCGCGGAACACCACCAGCCATTTGTCGTGCTGCTGCGCGCACAGGTGCAGCCGCCGCAGCTCCTCGGACCTGGCGACGGGCAACCAGGCCAGCACGGCGGACACGTCGGCGCAGCGCAGCGCCTGTTCGGCCGCCCATAGCCTGGCCGATGCCTTGGGCGACTGCAGGCAGAGCAATTGCGCAGGCTTGACGCCTTGGGCCTGGAGGCCCGGGCCGAACGGCAAGTAAGGCGCGTTCACCAGCACCACCGGACCCGGCTGCGCCTGCATGCACTGCGCCAGCGCCGGCGCCAGCAACTGCCACACGTGCAGCTGCGGCTGCGCCTGCAACACTTCGATCAGGCAGCCGAGCGGCCAGCCAGCGCCCGAGAGCTGCGCGTCGAGCGCCGCGTGGCCGGTGGCAAGCACGCGCTCGGGCGCCTGCGCCAGCTCGCGACCGCGCCAGACATGCTGGGGCAGATCGAGTTCGGGGGTGGAAACGGCGGGGGCAGTCATGGCACAATACTGTTTCTTTATACAGTATTCCCGGCGCCCTAGAAAGCCGGCCTCCCTGCAAGGGAAGCAAGATCGCCCGATTTCGTTGATACTCCCGCTCCCCCAAAATTCCGGCCCCCGGCCAGGAGTACCCACGCTTGTTCCGGCTGTTCGAAAAACTGTTGCATCCCTTCCCGGAAGGCCATCCGCAGGCGTTGCCGAAGAACTTCTTCGCCTTCGTCTGGGCCTGCACGGCCGGGCTGCGCGGCTACGTGCTCGCGCTGGCCGTGCTGTCGGCCGTGATCTCCGGCTACGAGGCCTGGCTGTTCGCCATGCTCGGGCAGGTGGTGGACTGGCTCACGCGCTTCAAGCCTGAGGAGATCTGGCAGCGGCAGCAAGGGCCGATGCTGTTCTTCGCGGCCGTGCTCCTGGGCAGCACGGTCGTCATCGCCCTGCAGACCATCGTCAAGCACCAGACGCTGGCCATCAACTTCACGCTGCGGCTGCGCTGGAACTTCCACCGGCTGATGCTGGGCCAGAGCCTGTCGTTCTACTCCGACGAGTTCGCCGGCCGCATCACGACCAAGGTGATGCAGACCGCGCTGGCGGTGCGCGAGACGATCTTCACCACCACCGAGGTGATCATCGGCGTCGGCGTCTACTTCCTCACCATCGTCGGCCTGGCCGCGGCCTTCGACCTGCGGCTGATGCTGCCCTTCCTGGGCTGGTTCGCGCTCTACGCCCTCGCCATCTGGTACTTCGTGCCGCGCCTGGGCCGCATCGGCAAGCAGCAGGCCGACGCGCGGGCGATGATGACCGGGCGCATCACCGACGCCTACACCAACATCTCCACCGTCAAGCTGTTCTCGCACACGCACCGCGAGGCCGGCTTCGCGCGCCAGGCGATGACGGAGTTCATGAACACCGGCTACAAGCAGATGCGGCTGGTGAGCAGCTTCGAGATCGTCAACCAGGTGCTGGTGGTGGGACTGATCCTGGCCGCCGCCGGCTACGGCGTCTGGCTCTGGAGCCTGGGCCAGGTCGGCCCGGGCGCGGTGGCGGCCGTGACCGCGATGGCGCTGCGCATCAACGGCATGTCGCACTGGATCATGTGGGAGATGGCTTCGCTGTTCGAGAACATCGGCACCATCCAGGACGGCATCGCGACGCTGACGCGGCCGCGCCTGGTGCTCGATGCGCCCGACGCGAAGCCGCTCGAGGTAAGCCACGGCGAAGTGAAGTTCGACAACCTGCGCTTCGGCTACGGCAAGCCGCAGCCCGTGATCGACCACTTCGACCTGACCGTGAAGCCGGGCGAGAAGATCGGCCTGATCGGCCGCTCCGGTGCCGGCAAGTCGACGCTGGTGAATGTGCTGCTGCGCTTCTACGACGTCGACGGCGGCCGCATCCTGGTGGACGGCCAGGACATCGCCCACGTCACGCAGGACAGCCTGCGCGCCAGCGTCGGCATGGTGACGCAGGACACCTCGCTGCTGCACCGCTCGGTGCGCGACAACATCCTCTACGGCCGGCCCGGCGCCAGCGAGGAAGACATGATCCGCGCGGCCAAGCGGGCCCAGGCCCACGACTTCATCGCCGGCCTGTCGGACCCGCAGGGCCGGCGCGGCTACGACGCCCACGTGGGCGAGCGCGGCGTCAAGCTGTCGGGCGGGCAGCGCCAGCGCGTCGCCATCGCGCGCGTGATGCTGAAGGATGCGCCCATCCTGCTGCTGGACGAAGCCACCAGCGCGCTCGACTCGGAAGTGGAAGCCGCCATCCAGGCCAGCCTGCAGGACCTGATGCAGGGCAAGACGGTGATCGCCATCGCGCACCGGCTCTCGACCATCGCGGCGCTGGACCGGCTGGTCGTGCTGGACCAGGGCCGCATCGTCGAGGAGGGCAGCCACCGGCAACTGCTGGCGGCCGGCGGCTTGTACGCGCGGCTGTGGGCGCACCAGAGCGGCGGCTTCCTGGGCGAGAACAGCGAAGAGGAAGCGCTTGAAGCCTAGGCGGCTCAAGCCCGCGGACTTCCTGCGGCCCGCGCCGGAGATGGCGCACGCGTTGATCGGCTGCGTGCTGCTGGTGGACGGCGTCGGCGGCCGCATCGTCGAGACCGAGGCCTATGACATGGCGGATCCGGCCTCGCACAGCTTCACGGGCCCGACCACCCGCAACCAGGTGATGTTCGGGCCGCCGGGGCGAGCCTATGTCTATCGCTCGTACGGGATTCACTGGTGCCTGAACTTCGTCTGCGACGAGGAGGGGCATGGGGCCGGGGTACTGATCCGGGCGCTGGAGCCCTTGCAGGGCATGGCCGTGATGTGCGAGCGGCGCGGGCTGCATGCGCCGCGGCTGCTGTGTTCGGGGCCGGGGCGCCTGGGGCAGGCGCTGGCGATCGAGCACGACTTGAACGGGCTTCGGCTCGATCACAAGCCGTTCGAGGTGCTCGCGGCAGAGCGGCCGCACGAGGTGGTCGTGGGGCCGAGGATCGGGATCAGCAAGGCGGCGGATGTGCCGTGGCGGTTCGGGTTGGCGGGGTCGCCGCACCTCAGCCGGCCCTTCCGTTAAGTGTTTCGTAGTTACGTAGGGTGTGCAGCTTCGCTGCGCACCATGCCCTACAAGGTACCGCCATCAGTTCGAGATCGTCACGTCCCCGTTGGTGTTCGTGACCGTCACCGGCGGATCCCGCATTTCGGTGATCACCACCTGGCGCCGCACCATCGGCGCGGAAGTCATGTTGTACGACGCCGGACCGGCACCCATCGCGCGGGTATCCGGCGCGCTCGGCGCCCTGGCGACCATCGTCGCCGGGATCACGGTCACCGTCGGGCGGATCGCGCGGTCGGCGGCTTGCGGCGGCACCATCACGATGTCGCCCGCCACCTG
>JAQGMU010000019.1 GCA_028292195.1 Ramlibacter sp.
GGCGCTGCTGCCGGCCGTCCGGCAGGCCGGCGATCCGGCGGCCGCCTCAGCGGCGTTCGATGCCGAGCTTCTGCATCCGGTACTGCAGCGAGGTGCGCTTCATGCCGAGCCGCGAGGCGGCGCCGGCAGGACCGGCGATCACCCAGTTGCATTCGTCCAGCGCCCGCAGGATGTGGTCGCGCGCCACGGCGTCGAGGCTGTCGTCCGGCGTTTCCGGGCCGGCGCGCAGTCTCAGTTCGCCCAGCGGAATCTCCAGCGTCTCGCCGGCCGACAGGATCACGCAGCGCTCGATGAAGTTGGACAGCTCGCGCACGTTGCCGGGCCAGGGATAGCGGCACAGGGCGGCCAGTCCTTCGGGCGCGATCGAACGGACTGCGCGGTCGCTGGCGCGCGCGTGGACGTTCATGAAATGGCGCGCCAGCATCGGGATGTCGTCGACGCGATGCCGCAGCGGCGGGATCATGATCGGGAACACCTTCAAGCGGTAGTACAGGTCGTCGCGGAAGGTCCGGTCGGCGACCATCTTCGCCAGGTCGCGGTTGGACGCCGCCACCAGCCGCACGTCGACGTGCTGCGTCCGGGTGCTGCCGAGCCGCTCGAACTCCTGCTCCTGCAGCACGCGCAGCAGCTTGGCCTGCAGTTCGAGCGGGATCTCGCCGACCTCGTCGAGGAAGATGGTCCCCTTGTCCGCCAGTTCGAAGCGCCCGATGCGCCGGGCGATCGCGCCGGTGAACGCGCCTTTTTCATGCCCGAACAACTCGGCCTCCAGCAGGCCGGTAGGGATGGCCGCGCAGTTGAGGCGCACGAACGGGTGGTGCTGGCGCTGCCCCAGGCGGTGGATCGCGCGCGCGACCAACTCCTTGCCGGTGCCGGTTTCGCCCTGGAGCAGGACGCAGGCGTTGGTGGGCGCGACGCGTTGCACCAGCGCCAGGGCCTCGCCCAGCGCCTTGCTGCGCCCGACGATCTCGCCCCAAGGCTGCTCGGTCTCCTGGCGCAGGTAGGCATTGTGGGCCTGGATCTCCTCGTTCTGCCGCTCCGCGGCCTCGGCGCGCTGGCGGGCGGCGGTCAACTGGGCGCGCTGGAACTCGGCGCCCGCCAGGTTGACAGCCACCCGCAGCAGCAGCATTTCGGTGTCGGTCGGGAAGCCGGGTCGGCGCGAGCCGGCCAGCACCAGCCCGGCGTCGCTGTTCATCCCGAGCCAGAGGTGGGTGACCACCAGGCTGCCGGCGTCGAAGGGGTGCGGCACGAGGTGTGCCGTGCCTGGGCGGTGACCGGCCAGCGCAGGCCCGAGGCTGCCGCCGATCAGGCTGGCGCGGCCGGCGATCTCCGGCCGGCGTTCGCTGCGCGCCAGCTCCAGCAGCGCGGGCCCTTCGTGCAGGCGCGCGTACACCAGGTCCAGGTCGAGCATGCGAGCCAGCATTTCGACCACGATGCGCAGCACCAGCGCCTGATCGCCGCCGCCCCACATGGCAGGCAGCGCCAGCAGGCCCATCAGCCCGTTGATGCAGTCCTGGAGCCGGCGGATTTCGGGGGCGGGAGAGTCCATGGATGACATCGCCAAGCCGCATCATCCGGCGGTCCACGCTCCCGTTTTTGCGGAATCCTGCTGCAATGTTCTGAAACCCGGCCGCGGAGTGCGCACTGACGGCCGCGGCCGTCGTACGTTTCCAGCAGGCTGCAGCGACGAAGCACTTTCCGTTTGTCCAGGAGAGATGACATGAGCCTTCCCAAACCACCCCCCGCCTGCGGTTGCCCGGTGCCGGTTGAAATCGCCGGCACGGCGCTCGGCAAATACCGCCATATCTGCGCCTTCTTTCGCAACGCGGAGGAGGAGTACCGCGTCATGCTGCCCTTCATCAAGGATGGACTGGCACGCGGCGACCGCTCGTGCCACATCCTCGAGCCGGAGCAGCGCGCCGAGCACCTCAGGCAACTGGCGTCGGCGGGGATCGACGTTGCCGGCGAGGAGCGCCGCGGCCAGCTCGAAGTGCTGTCCGTCCATGACATGTACCTGCGTGACGGCCACTTCGACGTCGCTCGCATGCTCAATGCCATCCAGCAGCAGCTGTCGCCCCGCGACGAGATCGCGATTTCGCGCATCGCCGGCCACGCGGAGTGGGCGGGTGAGGACTGGCCGGGGGTCGAGGACTTCCTGGAGTACGAAGCCCGGCTGAACGACGTGGTGCCGGAAAGCCGCGACACCGTGGTCTGCCTCTACGACATGTCCAAGACCTCGGCGGCGCTGATCGCCGACGTGCTGCGCACGCACCCCATGATCATCCTGGGCGGCATGGTGCACGAGAATCCGTTCTACGTACCGGTCGAACAGTTCCTGGCGGAGCTGCGGCAACGCAAGGCCGCCTCTCGCGCAGGCGCCTGAAGGTCGCCTGCAGCAGCCAGGCATCGGCGCAGGCACGATGCCGCGGCTGTCCCAGGGAGTCCGCGATCTCCTCCCGCGTGGCGCGCCAGTCGTCGACCTCGTCCTCCGCCAGCAGCGCGCGCAGGTTCTCCAGGCGAAAGGTCGGCACGCGGCACACCGCGTCGTAGAGCACCGCCAGCCAGGAATAGTCGTGCGCCCAGCCGTCGGTGTAGAGCGTGCGCCCGCATAGGTGGAAGTTCAGTTCCTCGGCCACCTCGCCGATCGGCAGCCCGTTGCGCAGCAGCTGCTCGCGCGTGATTCGGTGCAGGCGCTCGGCGGCCGGGTCCCAGTGGGTCCACTCCGGTTCGGGCCGGATCAGCATGCACCTGGACTGCCCGTCCTCCAGCACGTAGCCGACTTCGATGGGGTAGCTGCCGCGGCCGAAGCCGGATGCCTCGACGTCGAGGACGGCCGGCACGGCAAGGGCGCCGTTGCGCACGGGCAGGGGCTCAGACCAGCAGGTCGAACAGGGCGAACGCACGTTCCCATTGCGCCGCCTGCGGGTTCCTGACGCCGGGATCGATGATGGGGAAGCTGCGGGCCAGTGCGACCGCGAGCGCGCCGGCGATGTCGGCCAGCCTGGACTCGAGCTCCTCGCTGTACGGCAGGTCCAGCGGCGGCTCCTTGGCCAGCGCCTCGAGGACGGTCCGCACTTCGGCCTGCGCGTCCAGCCCCCTGAATGCATGCATGCACTCCTGCAGGCCCTTGGTGAGCGGCACGTCGATCCAGTCGATCGCGCTGCGCGCGTTGGCCTTCGCGATGGCAAACGCCCGCAGCAGCAGGTCGTAGGTCTTCCGGTTGATGAACTCCTCCAGCCGCTTCACGTCGGCCTTGTCGACGTCCATGCCGGCGGCCTCGCGGAAGAGTCGGTGAAAGCGTGGGATGGCTGCCGGGATGGTCGTCATGCGAACCTCTGTGAGTGGGGCTCACCGAGGATAGGGCGGCCGGCGGACTGCGAAGCCGCGGGCGGCGATCAAGCGCAGGGAACTGCCAGCCACCGCAGGACTGGGGCTGGCCCCGGCGCTGCGCGTGCGCCAGCATGGGTGCAGGAGCAACCATGACCCAAATCGCCGACCCCGCCACCACAGCCACCGAATCCTCCGCGCCGCCGCTGATCGACCGGCCGCTTGCGGAGCTGATGGATTGGGACAGCCCGTTCCGCCACACCTTCGTCCCAGGCTCGTCGTGGGCGCCCTGGCTTGCGGCGGCCCCGTTCCCGCCGAAGGAACCGCCCAGGGTCGTGGCGCCGGCGCCATCGAGCAAGAGCGCGAGCCCGGTCCGGCCGCCCGATCCGCCCGCGCCGTCGGCCAGCGACGCGGAGTACGATCGCTATCAGCGCGACTACGAGGCCCGGCTCGACCAGGCTTACGCGGACTGGAAGCGCAACGTCTTCGTCTCGCTGTTCGAGCCCTGGATCATCGACCGGCGCGCCATCTTCCACCGCTGATGGCCATGTCCGCGATCGGCACGCTCACCCGCTGGACCGCCCATACCGGCCAGGACGCGCAGGCTGGCGACCTGCTGCGCGACGCATTGCCGCTGGTGATGCTCGAGTCCGGCACGCTGGCCTGGCTGGCGCTGCGTTACGACGGCTCCTCCTTCGGCACCTTCGCCTGCTTTCGCAGCCTGGCGGCGCGGCAGGCCCACCTGGACGGCGCGGCCCAGCGCCTGTTGAAGAACAAGGCGCCGCTGGTGTTCGACGGTTCGCCGCGCGTCGTCGAGCTCGACGTGATCGCCGAAAAGCTGCCGCCCGACGCGCTGTTCGGGCCGGTCACGCAGGGCCTGCAACTGGAGTTCGAGATCAAGGCGGGGCAGGAGCTGGCCGTGCGGGAACTGCTGCTGGGCGCGTTCGTGGCGATGCAGCAGGAGGAGGCCACCACGGCCTGGTTCGCACTGCGCATCGACAGCGACCACTACGGCAGCTTCGCCGTCTTTCCGGACAAGGGCGCGCGCTTCCGCCACCTGACCGGCCGCCTGCCGGTGGAACTTGCCACGCATGCGCTCAAGCTGCTGCACGGCCTGCCTGGTCTCGAGATGCCGCAGGTGCTGGCGGCGAAGCTGCGCTGACGCGTTTCCGATCAGATCATCGCGAGCGGCGTGGGCCCCGCAGGCGGCGGGAACAGGTCGTCGAGTTCGCCCAGGTGCGGCGGCGTCAGCCTGCGCGCGAGCGCGCCGGCGTTCTCCTCCAGCCGCTTGCGGTTGCCGGTCTTGGGGATGGCGATCACGTCCTCATGCGCCAGCAGCCAGGCGATGGCCACCTGCGCCGGCGTCATCTCGTGCTTCTTCGCGAACACCGTCAATGCGCGCGTCTTCAGCAGCTTGCCCTGCTCCAGCGGCGAGTACGCCATCGCGGGAATGCGGTGCTGGCGCAGCAAGGGCAGCAGGTCCCATTCGACGCCGCGGTTGGCGAGGTTGTAGAGCACCTGGTCGGTCTGCACCGCCTTGCCGCCGGGCACGGTCAGCAGCGAGCGCATCAGTCGCGTGTCGAAGTTGCTCACGCCCCATTGGCGGATCTTGCCGTCCTTCTGCAGCGCTTCGAAAGCCGCCACGGTCTCGTCCAGCGCCACCGCGCCCGGCCAGTGCAGCAGGTACAGGTCGATCACGTCGATGCGCAGGCGCTGCAGGCTGCCGTCGCAGGCGGTGCGCATCGCTCGCCGCGAAGCGTTGTGCGGGTAGACCTTGGTGACGATGAAGACCTCGTCGCGCCGGCCCTCGATGGCCTCGCCGACCAGCAGCTCCGACTTGCCGTCGCCATACATCTCGGCGGTGTCGATCAGCGCCATGCCGAGGTCGATGCCGCGGCGGATGGTGGCGATTTCCTCGTCGCGCCGGGCCGGGTCTTCGCCCAGATGCCAGGCGCCCTGGCCGAGTGCGGGGACGGATGCACCGCAGGGGAGGGTGATGCGTTTCATGGTGGCAGTATGGTGTGGAATTCAGCGATCAGGCCGGCGCCGCGTGCAGGCGGTCCCAGGCATCGCGCACCGCGGGCCTGGCCTGTTCCCAGTCGAGGCGCGAGCCCTCCTTGTTGGCATCCCAGGTCCGGGCCAGCCCGGCTTCGGCCTCGAGCCAGTCGCGCGGCTGCTTCGCCCGCAGGCAGGCCCGGCTGCCGTGGCGGTAGGCGGGGCCGTAATCGGCGTAGTCGGCGCCGGCCGGTACATAGGGGCGCTGCGGGTAGTGCTCGCGCCAGTAGCGGTCGTGCGGCTTCAGGTCCACCTCCGGGCCGACGGTGAGCGACGCACCGATCATGGCGCCGATCACCGCACCGCCGACGGCGCCCAGCAGGCTGCCGATGGGACCGGCCGCCAGGCCGCCGAAGAAGCCGATCAGCGCGCCCACGAGCAGGCCGGCGGTGATACCCAGCGGATGGGTGCCGAAGGTCTCCAGCAGGGTGGGCGGGCGTTCCAGTGCTTCGCCCTGGCCGGCGGATTTGTCCTGGGTCATTGCGTCTTTCATGTGCGCCGTCGCCGTCGCCGTCGCCGTGGCCCTGGCGGCGCGGCAGGCTTCCTCACCAATCCAGCTTGATCTGAGGCCGGCCCGGATCCTGCTCCACGGGCGTTCGTTCCCTGGGCGGCAGGTTCTGCCCGACGAAGCTGGCCAGCTGGCTTTCGCTCATCATCCCGGGCTGCGTGGCGACCGGCTTGCCGTCCTTGAACAGCATCAGCGTCGGCACCGAGCGGATGCCGTAGCGGTTGGCGAGACCGGGCGCCGCGTCGATGTCGACCTTGAGCACGGGCAGGTCGTTGCTGCGGCGCTCGGCGAAGGCTTCCAGCGCGGGCGCCATGGCCTTGCAAGGGCCGCACCATGAAGCGGAAAAGTCGACCAGGAAGGGCTTGGGCCCGGCGAGGGCCGAATCGAAATCGCGTTCGCCGGCTTCGATGACTGCGGACATGGCTTGGGCTCCTTGTCTGGTGGCAGGCGCATCAATGCGACATGAGCACCGGCAGCGTCATCGACTTCAGGATGGTGCGCGTAGTGCCGCCGAGCAGCAGCTCGCGGATGCGGTGGTGGCTGTAGCAGCCCATCACCAGCATGTCGCTGCCGAAGTCCGATGCCTGGGACAGCAGCAGCTCGCCCAGTTCGTCGGGCGTTTCCTCGTAGCGGTGCATGACCGCCTCGATGCCATGCCAGCGCAGCGCCCGCGCGATGCCGAAGCTCGTCTCCGCCGGGCCGAAGCTGTCCTCACCCCAGGACACCACGTGGACCCGCTGGGCGCGCTGCAGCAGCGGCATGGCAGCCGCGACGGCGCGCGCGCATTCACGCGTCGGCTTCCACGCGACCAGCACGTTGCGGCCCACGGCGGGGAAGAGCCCGGCATAAGGGACCACCAGTCCCGGCTTGCCGCTTTCCAGCAGCACCGACTCGACGAAGTCGTGCGGGACGTCGCGGGTCAGCGGGTCTTCCTTGTCGAACTGGCCGAGCACCATCACGTCGGTGTACAGCGCCCCTTGCGCCATGCCCCAGACCGGCGGGTCGCCGGGCACTTCGGCCCAGGTCAGGGCGGTGTCGCCGGTCGCCAGGGCCCGGTCGAAGGTCGCCCGGGCCAGCCGGCGGTGTTCCGGATCGACCTCGAGAGCCAGGGGGATGGCGGCCCCGTCGATGCCGACCGGCACCTGGAGCGGCACCTCGCGTGGCTGCAGGGCCAGCAGTGCCACCAACGCCGCCGCCCCATGCTCGTGGGCGAGCCTGATCGCCAGGTCGAGCCGCTCCGCGCAACGCGGCGATGCGTCCATGTGGACCAGGATGGATGAAAAGTCGCTCATGGATATTCCTCTCGAATTTCTTCGCCATGGCACCAGAATAGGAGCCGCGCGCGCCGGATTCTTCCAACCGCTTGCGCTTCATGGCGCGCGCCAGCGATGAGTGCGCGCCGCTGCACGGCCACCGGCCCGGCAAGGGGACAATCGTCGCCAACCGATGGGAGGTCACCGTGGCAGCGCAGCGCAATCCCGGGCTGATGGCCGAAACGCGGCGCTTCTGGCCGCTGATGACGGCCTACGAGCGCTTCGAGCACCTCGTCGCCTTCCTGTTGTCCCTGGTCATCGCGCTGCTGATCACGCTGGCGCTGGTCCAGCTGTTCCTGCGCGTGGTCCCGTTGCTGGTGACCGGCGCGCTCGACCCGCTCGACCACGGGGTGTTCCAGGGGCTGTTCGGCATGGTGATGACCTTGCTGATCGCGCTGGAGTTCAAGCATTCGATCGTCCGTGTGGCGCTGCGCCGCGAAAGCATCGTGCAGGTCAAGACGGTGGTGCTGATCGCCCTGCTGGCGCTGAGCCGCAAGTTCGTGATCCTCGACACCACCGCCACCGAGCCGGCGACCGTCGCCGCGCTGGCCGGCGCGACGCTGGTGCTGGGGGTGGTGTACTGGCTGCTGCGCGAGCGCGACGACCGGCTGGCGTCGCCGGGCGAGCGGGCCGGCGCCGCGGAGGACGGCCCCTTCAACCTCCTCTGAACAAGCGAACGCAACATTGCCGCAGATCGCGTAGTGCCGCTGAGTGTCTTCCAACGCACGCCTGGACCTCTGGGCAGCCACCGGCAGGCCGGCTACCCAATCGCCATAGACAGAAGACAAGCTCGGAATGCGAGATCAGGAACGCCACCCAGGGGACCGACAGCCGGGAAAGGGAAGCGCAATGGAGCCGCATCTCGTCCACCAGCCCGCTCACTTGGGCGTACAGATCCATGTCGAGCCAGGTCCGCACCATCTCCGCGCTTTGCTCTTCGTACCGCTCCAGGGCAGCGGCGAGCTGGAAGGCAATTGCCCGTTCCATCCTTGTTTTCGTCTCCAACATCTCATCCCCCTTCGAGGACATATTGCCTCGAACGAAGACCCCTTCGTGTTCTGCAGCGGCTATTTTTTCTCCCGGATTGCCAGGATGAAAATCCCGGCTCGCACAGGGTGTGCACGTTGCGCCTCGCTCGATGACTCGTCGCAAGCCACTACCGACCATCGCCGGTTCGAGCTTCCTACCTGACTCGCACGCTCTCCCAACATTCAATTGCCAGCGAGGCCGGCATGGGGCCGGCTTCAATGGACTCGTCGAACCGGCGAGACGACTAGCAATACAGGAGCGTGAGATGGCATCGAACAATCAAGGCGGACAAGGCAGCGGCGGACGCGGCGGCACCCAGAACGACAAGCAGGACAACCAGCGCGACGAGGGCGAGACCTCACGTCGCGGCTTCGCTTCCATGGACCAGGAGCGCCAGCGCCAGATTGCGAGTGAAGGCGGGAAGGCCGCACACGAAAAGGGCACGGCCCACGAGTTCACGTCTGAAGAGGCGCGCGAGGCCGGCAGCAAGGGTGGGAAGGTTGCGCATGAGAAGGGCACAGCGCACGAATTCGATTCGGAGGAAGCCCGTGAAGCCGCACGCAAGCGCAACGAGTCCAGCAGTGGGGGGAACCAAGGCAACAACAAGAGCGGCAGCCGTTGACCATGACCTGGAAGCCTAGGCTACGGCACTAGCTTTGCCTTTGACGCGCAGCCAGAGCGCTCTGGCTGCGCGTTTCTTTCCAGAGCAGCCATGTCCCCGAAACCGGGTCAACTTCAGTGGTCCGAATCGCGATCATGCGCAGGAACCGGCAAGGGAGCGCAGCCTTCGGCCGGCCGGTGTGCGCGAGCATGGGCTTTCACCGGAAGCAAGCCATGGCTGAACCTGAATGGACCGTCTTCGCCGAGGCCGGCCGCGCCCGCATCCTGGAAACGCCCGTCGAACCCGGCAAGCAAGGCAGGCCGCCGCGCCTGCTGGAAGAACTGGGGGATCCGCACGCCACTCCGGTGCCGGGCCAGACCCGGAGCGCGGAGGAACTGGAGCGATTCGCGCGCCAGGTGGTGGCGCGGCTGCAGCAGGCGTACGCCGATGCCCGCTTCGAATACCTTCGCATCGCGGCCGAGCCGCGCATGCTGGCCGCGCTGCGCACGGAGATCGACAAGCACCTCGACCTGCATCGCGCCGTGCTGGAATGGCGCGAGCTGAACGTGGTGCCCTTCGATGCCGGGAACGCAAGGAGAGCGCTGTGAGCGAGCTGATCGTGGTGGCTTTCAAGGGCGAGGACAGGGCCGAAAACGCGCTGGCCAGGCTGCTGACGCTGGACCCCGACCTGGTGGTCGACCTCGAGGACGCGGTCGTGGCAGTGCGCGACCGCGATGGCAAGGTCCGCATCAAGCAGACGGTGGACCTGATGGCGGCCGGAACCGCGAAGGGCGTGGGCTGGGGTGGGCTGCTGGGGATGCTGGTGGGGCTGCTGCTGCTCAGCCCGCTGGCCGGGTTGGCGGCCGGGATGGCGCTGGGAGCGGGCGCCGGTGTCTTGTCGGGCGCGCTGGCGGACTACGGCATCGAGGACGACTTCATCAAGGAGATGGTGCGCACATTCGAACCCGGATCGTCGGCGCTCTTCATCCTCGCGCGGCACATGGACTTCGGCAAGGTGCTGTCCGAACTCGAACCCCTGGGCGGCAAGGTGGTGAAGACCGCGCTGACCGAGGCCCAGCAAACGCGCCTGACCAAGGCCATCCAGGACCTGCACGACCTGGATGTCGCGCCATGACGGCCGAGGCCGTCCCTCCCGCGACCGGCCGCGTCATCGCCCATCGAGCACGCGGTGGATGAAGCCCACCGCCATCGCACCTTCGCCCACGGCCGACGCAACGCGGCGCACCGCGTTGTGGCGCACGTCGCCGGCGGCGAACACGCCGGGGATATTGCTTTCCAGGAAGTAGGGCTCGCGGTCCAGCGGCCAGCCCAGCGGCCGCTGGCCGTCGCGCGGCAGGTCGAGGCCGGTGATGAGGTAGCCGCCGGCGTCGCGCGCCATGCCGATGGCCTCTGCCCATTGGGTGTGGGGCTCGCCGCCGATGCAGACGAACAGCCACCGCGTCGGCATGCGGCGCTCGCGGCCGCTGCCGTCACGCAGGGTGATCTCGCGCAGCGTGTCGTCGCCATGCAGCGCCGTGACCTCGGTACGCGGCAGCACGCCGATGTTGGGGGCCGACTGGATGCGCTGCAGCAGGTAGGCCGACAGGGTTTGCTTCAGCGAATCGCCGCGGATCACGATGCTGACCTGCCGGGCGTAATTGGAGAAGTGCATCGCGGCCTGGCCGGCTGAATTGCCGCCGCCGACGATGAAAACGTGCTCACCGGCCGTCAGCGGCGCCTCGCTGGCGCCGGCGCCGTAGTAGAGGCCCGCGCCCAGGAACCTGTCTTCGTTGGGCAGGCCCAGGCAGCGGTAAGCCACGCCGGTGGCGCAGAGCGAAGCCCGCGCCACGATCTTGGTGCCGTCTTCCAGCACGCCCACGCCGCGGCCCGGCTGCAGCTCCGCGCTCCGGCCTTCGCGCGCGAGCAGGATCTCGGCGCCGAACTTCTCGGCCTGCCGGCGGGCGCGGTCGGCCAGTTCGGTGCCGCTGACGCCCTCGGGAAAGCCCAGGTAGTTCTCGATCTTCCAGCTGCTGCCGGCCTGGCCGCCCAAAGCCCAGCGCTCCACCAGCACGGTGGAAAGGCCGTCGGCCGCGGCGTAGACCGCTGCGCTCAGGCCGGCCGGCCCCGCGCCATAGATCGCCAGGTCGTACTCCGTGCGCGAGGGATTCCTGAACCAGCCGAGCTTTTCGGTGACCTGGCGGATCGTCGGCGTCTCCATGCGGGTGCCGTCGGGGAACTCGCAGGTCGGCACGCCCGCGAGCGGCACGAACTCGAAAGGCACGTCGCACCGGTGCAGGAAGTCGCGGATCGCGTGGGTCGCGGCGTTGCCGACGGGCCCGTAGATCCGCACCAGCCCGCGCCCGGCCTGCGGCGCGGGCGCGGCATGCTGCGGCTCCAGCCCCAGGGTCCACGACGGCGGATCGCTGGCGGGAAAGCTCTCGGCCAGTGCTTCATCGACCAGCGCGTCGAGGTCCATGGTCCGCTCCTCAGCGCGACCAGGTCGGCGCGGTGGTCGAGTGCCGCGCGCGCTGCAGCGCCGCGATGCGTGCCTCCATCGGCGGATGGCTGGCGAACAGGCCGAGCCAGGCCGGCATGTCGGTGATGCCGAAAGTGCGCAGCGACTGCGGCAGCGCCCCGGGGGGCAGGCCGCCCAGCCGGGCCAGGGCTGCGATCATCGGGTCCGGCGTTCCGAGCAGGCGGGCCGAACCGGCGTCGGCGTGGAATTCGCGCTGCCGCGAGAACCAGGCGACGATCATCGAGGCGCCGATGCCGAAGACGATCTCGCAGACCAGCACGGTCACGTAGAAGCCCGGCCCCGTGCCCGGCTGGCGCTCGTCGCCATCGCGCCCGAACAAGGTGCTGTCGACCACGTAGCCGACCACGCGCGCGAAAAACACGACGAAGGTGTTCACCACGCCCTGGACCAGGGCCAGCGTCACCATGTCGCCGTTGGCGACGTGCGAGACCTCGTGGCCCAGCACCGCCTCCACCTCGTCGCGGCTCATCTCCTGCAGCAGGCCGGTCGACACGGCGACCAGCGCGGAGTCGCGGAAGGCTCCGGTGGCGAAGGCGTTCGGGGAGCCTTCGTACACCGCGACCTCCGGTTCGCCGATGCCGGCGCGCTCGGCGAGCCTGCGCACCGTGGAGACCAGCCAGGCCTCGTCGGCGCTGCGCGGCGCGGCGATCACGTGGGCACCGGTGGACCACTTGGCCATGGGCCTGGACAGCAGCAGCGAAACGATCGAACCGGTGAAGCCGACCACCAGCGAGAACACCAGCAGGGAGCCGAGGTCCAGGCCGCTGGCGCCGATGAAGCGGTCGACGCCCAGCAGGCGCAGCGTGACCGACAGCACCAGCATCACCGCGAGGTTGGTGGCGAGGAAAAGGAAGATGCGTTTCATGGTCTGTTCCTGGAGCGGGGGAGCCGGGCGGGCACATCGGGTTCTTGAGGCCGACGATCACGTGGATGCGAGCCAGTGGGCGGACTATGGACAAGCGCTCTCCCTGGTCGTCGCTTCAGCGAGTGCATGCAAGCAGCGTAGCGGCTGCAGGACATGCGATGTTCCGGATTGCTGCGCAAATTGGCGAAGTTCGGCGGCATACACTAGAAGCCTCAGGGGAGTGCCATGCTGTTTGGAGAAGTTCGAGAGCAGGGCGCCGGCACCGTGTTCGTCGTCGACGACGACGCCTCGATGTGCCAGGCGCTGAGCAGCCTGCTGCGTGCTGTCGGCTGGCAGGTGCAGACGTTTGCCGACGCGGCCGAGTTCCTGGCATTCCAGCGGCCGGACACAGCCGGCTGCCTGGTGCTCGACGTGCGCCTGCCAGGCGCCAGTGGCCTCGAGCTGCAGCGCGTGCTGGCCGAGCGCGGTGACAAGCTGCCGGTCATCTTCCTGACCGGCCACGGCGACATCCCGATGAGCGTCCAGGCAATGAAGGCCGGCGCCTTCGAGTTCCTGCCCAAGCCGTTCAGCAAGGACGACCTGCTGGCCGCCATCGCGTCCGCCCTGCGGCGCAATGCCGTCGGCCGGCGGGAAAGCATCGAACTGGCCGGGCTGCGAAGCCGCATGGCTTCGCTCTCGGCGCGCGAGCGCGAGGTCATGGGCCTGGTCGTCGAGGGCCTGTTGAACAAGCAGTCCGCCGCCGCGCTCGGCATCAGCGAGGTCACCGTCAAGGTCCATCGCCGCCGTGTGATGGAGAAGACCGGTGCGCAGTCGCTGCCTGAGCTCGTGCGAATGGTCGCGCGAGTAGAGCCGACGACAGGCTGATTACTTTCGCTCCATTACACCAAAGTGCAATGGCGACGAGGCCTTCCCGCTCCTAGATTGGGTGGATGGCTTTCGAAAACAGCGACGATTCCCGGGAGCGCGATGAACACATCGCGGTTGATGGTGAGGACGGCCGGGCGGTCGTCGTGCTGGGCTTCGGCTCCGCGCTGAACTACGCCCCCGAGATGATCGCGGTGCTGGTGCCGGGCGAAGGCTCGGGGCTCAGCGCCAGCTATCGCACCGAGGACGGCAAGGAGCGGCGCGCCTTCGTGCGGGCGCCGCTGGTGGCCGTCATTCCGCCCGGCCAGGCCTGGCACCTGCAGTGCGAGCAGCCGGGCGGCGCGCTGGTGCTGCGGATCGCGCCGGAGTTCTATGCGCAGCAGGTGCGCGCCGCACTGGGGGAGCCGCCGCGTCTGGTGGCCCGCTACGCCGCCTTCGACCCTTTCATCCGCGAGCTGGGGGGTGCGCTGCTGGGCGAACTGAAGGTCGGCCGCCTGCCCAACGCGGCCTACCTCGAGCCCCTGGCCGGCGTCATGGCCATTCACCTGGCGCGGCACTACGGCGCGACCGGACCGGGGCCCGCGGGCGCGCCATGCGGCCTGCCGGCGCACCGGCTCAAGCGCGTGCAGGCCTTCGTCAACGAACACCTGTCCGAGGTGATCCACGTCGACCGGCTGGCGGCCGAGGCGCACATGAGCCAGTTCCACTTTGCCCGCATGTTCAAGCAGGCGACCGGGCAGCCGCCGCACCTGTACGTGCTGATGCAGCGGGTGGGCCACGCGAAAGCGCTGCTGCGCGGCAGCGACCTGCCCCTGATGGACATCGCCGCACGCACCGGCTTTCGCACGCAGGGGCACTTCACCAGTGTCATCCGCCGCTACACCGGCCTCACGCCCAGGGCCTTCCGGCTTGCCTGCCGCGCTGCACAGGAAGCCTAGCAGGAGCCTGCGAATCCCGGCACCGCGGGGAGGCAGCAGGCCCTCGCAATCCTGGAACACAGAAGCGCAAATCTGCGCAACACCGGCCGGGCGGGCTGCCCTAGTCTGGACCCTGAGCCCGCAGCGATCGCCCGCCGCGGCCGCGGCTCCGGGATGACGCGGGCTTTGCATGTGAACAGAAAGGACATCTCAAATGACCATTGCCACCGAAACAAGGACGGATGCCGGGATCCAGGCCGACGTGATCGCCGAACTGAAGTGGGAACCGCGGGTGCAGGCGCCTGAGATCGGCGTCAGCGTCAAGGACGGCATCGTCACGCTCACCGGCTGGGTCGACTCCTACACCAAGCGCTGGGCAGCGGAAGAGGCCGCGCACCGGGTTCGCGGCGTGAAGGCCGTGGCCAACGACATCGAAGTGCGGCTGGGCGCCAGCCTGGAACGCACCGACGTCGAGATCGCCGCCGCGGCCGTGCGCGCGCTCGAGTGGGACGCGCTGCTGGGCGGCGAGAAGATCGACGTCACCGTCTCGAAGGCCTGGGTCACGCTCAAGGGCACGGTCGAATGGCAATACAAGAAGGCCGAGGCCGAGCGTGTCGTGCGCAATCTCGCCGGGGTGAAGGGTGTCAGCAACCTGATCGAGGTGAAGCCCAAGGTGGCGCCGGCGCAGATCAAGAGGCAGGTCGAGGAAGCGCTGGTGCGCAGCGCGCAGACCGACGCCCAGCGCATCACCGTCGAAGTCGACGGCAGCAAGGTCACGCTCAAGGGCACGGTGCGGTCCTGGGCCGAGCGCGAGGAAGCGGCGCGCGCGGCCTGGAAGGCACCCGGCGTCGCCGCCGTCGACAACCGCATCACGATCGGGCTCTGAATCATGGCCACCGCTCCTACTTCCAGCAGCAGTTCCATGGACGGCAAGGCGTCCCCGTCCGCGAACGGCAGCGGTGTAGCCGTGCAGATGGACCGCTCGGCGTGGATGCTGATGCTGCGCGGCGCGGTCGCGATCGTGTTCGGCGTGCTGGCGATCGTCTGGCCCGACCTCACGCTGCTGTTGCTGGTGGCGATGTTCGCCGTCTATGCGCTGCTGGGCGGGGTCGTGTCGATCGTGGCTGCCTTCCAGATCCGTCGGGCCGAGAGCAAGTGGTGGCTGCCTCTGCTGCTGGGCATCGTCAGCGTCGTCGCCGGCATCTACGCGCTGGTCGTCCCGGCCGTGACGGCGCTGGTGCTGGTGCTGGTGATGGGCGTCAACGCGATCATCACCGGCGCGCTCGACATCGCGATTGCCGTGCGTCTGCGCAGGGTGCTGCGCGGCGAGTGGCTGCTGGTGCTGGGCGGGATCGTGTCGATCGTGTTCGGCGTGCTGGTATTCGCGTTCCCGCTGGCCGGCGCGCTGGCACTGGTCTGGATGGTCAGCGTGTACGCCGTGCTCTCGGGGGCGCTGCTGTTCGCCCTGGGCGTGCGAACGCGGCGCGCCTCTCGCGAGCTGCCCATGCGCCGCGCCCCCGCGAGCGGCCGCTGAACGGCCGCTCCACCTTCTTCGCTTCAAGCCTACAAGGAGACCTCAGATGAGTTTCGATCTGCAGAAATGGCTTCCCTTCAAGTTCTCGCGCGGCAGCACCC
>JAQGMU010000036.1 GCA_028292195.1 Ramlibacter sp.
CGCTTCGGCTTCACGCTGCTGGCGCTGGTGGTGGGATCGGGGTCGCTGCTGTTCCTGCTGGCGCGCAAGCCGGCCTGACAAGGCGCGGCGGGCGGTGCAGGCCCGCCCCCGTGTCATGACGGGGGGAGTGGCGGCCACCCAATCAAATCGGCAGAAGCCTGCCGCTCGGCTTGCAAGGGAAAGAAAATCGGACTATTCTTGCCATAGCAAGGAAAAGACCCATGGCCCCCCCCGCCCGCAAGACCCGGACCGCGCCTGCAACGGCTGGCGCGGTGCTGACCAAGGCCACCCTGCGTGCCGGTGCACTGCTCGGGCTGCCCAACGCGGCAGTCGCCCGCATCGTGGGCGTCAGCGAAGCCACGGTGTCCCGCATGGCCGCGGGGGAACGCAGCTTCGAGCCGGGAACCAAGCCGGCCGAGCTCGCTGCGCTGCTGGTGCGGGTCTATCGCTCGCTCGATGCGCTGGTGGGCAACAGCGAGCCGCACCGCCAGCAGTGGCTCGGGAGTTTCAACCGCGCCTTCAACCAGACGCCGCGCGAAGCGATCGAGACCGTCGACGGCCTGACCCGCGTGGTCCGCTACCTCGACGGAGCCCGCGCGCTCGCATGAGCGCGGCTCTCTGGGAGGAGGACTGGTTCGCATCGGCGCGGCCCGCGCGGCGCGACCTCTGGCGCGGCGTGGAGGCCCAGCACCAGGTCGCGACCATGCGCCTGGTCGACGACCTGCGCGAGCAGGAACTGCTGGAGCAGCTGCTCGAAGCCAGCAAGCCGCCCCTGCCGCCGGAAGCGGCCGGCCTTCACTTCCTGCTGGCGACCCCGTTCCGCTACGTTTCGCCCTGGCCGTCCCGCTTCCGCCCCGCCGACCAGCCCGGCGCCTGGTACGGCGCCGACGAACCGCAGACGGTGGCGGCCGAACTCGCATATTGGCGCTGGCGCTTCTTCATGGATTCGGACGGGCTGCGCGAAGGCGAGCTGGTCACGCAGCACACCTTCTTCCAGGCGCGCTTCGAGGGGCTGGAGCTCGACGTCACCGTTCGCCCCTGGAGCACAAGGCGCAAGCGTTGGCGCGCGCCGGACGACTACGCTGCCTGCCAGCAGCTGGCGGCTCGGGCGCGGGCAGCCGCGCCCGCAGTCACCGCCATTCGCTACGAGTCGGCGCGCCGGGAGGCGGCGCTGTGCCAAGTGGTGTTCGACGGCCGCACGCTCAGCCTGCCCTCGGCACACCTGCAGCAGACCTGGAACTGCAAGACGACGAAGGCCCTCGTCCTGTTCTCGCACCACGCCGACCGGCTGGAATTCAGGATGGCGTGAGCCCGCGCCCGGCGCTTAGAGCTGCGTCTCCGGCTCCACCCGCCGGTACGCGATCCGGTTGCCGTGGATGTGGTCGATGCCGGCGAATTCGTTGCGCGACTCGAACTCGATCTCGAAGGTGGCGAACGGCACGTTCAGCCGCGAGGGCGGATGGCCGTTGACCACCGTGTACTTGCGCTTCAGGTTGGTGCCGTCGTAAAGCCAGGTGCCGGCGTGCACGTAGTCGGTGGCAACGCCGGTCCCATCGACGACCCGCACCGTCTCGCGGAAGGCGCCGTCGGGCGCCAGCACCAGCAGGTGCCGGGCGGTCACGCCCTGCTCCGTGGCCTCGCGCAGCCAGGTGCCCTGCAGCTGCCCCCGCGCATCCGGCAGCGGGCCGTCCACAGCCGACAGCAGCGCGGCCAGCGCCAGCAGCGCCACCGCCAGGGGCGCCCAGGACTTCAGGAACGAAAGGCTGGACATGGGGCCACTATCCCAGAAAGCCGCGACCGGGTCACGGCCGGCCGGGCTGCCTAGAATGGGCTGCACAACCCACTCGCGAGGCCCGTGATGCTCAAGCTCTACTACCATCCCTCCCCCAATCCGCTGAAAGTGGCGCTCTACCTGGAGGAAGCGGGCCTGCCCTACGAGCTGGTGCCGGTGGACACGCGCAAGGGCGAGCAGCACGCGCCGGCCTTCCGCGCCATCAACCCCAACGGCAAGACCCCGGCGCTGGTGGACGGCGACATCAAGGTCTTCGACAGCACCGCGATCCTGCTTTACCTGGCCGAGAAGACCGGCCAGTTCCTGCCGCCCGCCACGCCGGCAGCGCGGGCGGAGATGTATTCCTGGCTGGAGTTCGTGGCCACCGGCATCGGCCCCTACTGCGGCCAGGCGGTGCATTTCAAGTTCTTCGCCCCCGAGCCCAAGGAGTACGCGGTCAATCGCTACAGCTTCGAGGCCGAGCGCCATTGGGGCCTGGTCAACGACCGGCTGGAAGGCCGCGAATGGATGGTGGGCAACACCTACACGCTGGTGGACATGGCCGTGTGGGGCTGGGCCCGCGTGATCCCGCGGGCGATGGGCGACGACGCCTGGAAGAGCCTGCCGAACGTCAAGCGCCACCTGGACGCGATCAGCGCGCGGCCGGCGGCGCAGCGGGCCGAGGCGCTGAAGGAGCGCTTCACCTTCAAGCAGGAGCTGGACGACCAGGCGCGCCAGGCGCTGTTCCCGCAGAACGCGCGGCTGGCGGCGCGGTGAAGCGCTGGCCCGCCCCCGGGCTCGCCTTCGTGTCCCCCACCCTTCGCCAGCTCCGGGCGCTCCTCTTGTGCGGACTGGCGATGGCGCTTGCGCCCGCGCAGGCGGCCAATGAAGTGGTGGTCGGCTCCAAGCGCTTCACCGAGAGCTACATCCTCGGCGAGATCACGCGCCAGGTGCTGGTGGATGCCGGCGTGCCGGCCACCCATCGCCAGGGCCTGGGCAACACCGCGGTGATGGAGCAGGCGCTGGCCAACGGCAGCATCGCCGTCTACCCCGAGTACACCGGCACCATCGTGCGCGAGCTGCTGAAGAAGGAGCTTCCTGCCTCGGAGAACCCATCGCTGGAGCAGCTCAATCAATGGCTGGCGGCCAAGGGGCTGAAGGCCGCGGTGCCGCTCGGCTTCAACAACAGCTATGCGCTGGCCATGCGGGAGGACGACGCCGCGCGCCTGGGCATCGCGACCATCTCCGACCTGGCGCGCAGCAAGGAGCCGCTGCGCTTCGGCCTGTCGCATGAATTCCAGGTACGCGCCGACGGCTGGGGCGCGCTGAAGCAGGCCTACGGCCTGCCCTTCACGCCCGGCAGCGGACTCGACCACGGACTGGCCTATCAGGCCCTGGCGCAGAAGCAGGTGGACGTGGTGGACGCCTACACCACCGACGCGCAGATCGGCCGCCTGCGGCTGCGCGTGCTGCAGGACGACCGCAAGTTCTTCCCGCGTTACGACGCGGTGCTGCTGATGCGCGCGGAGGTCGACCCGAAACCGCTGGCGGCGCTGGCCGGCCGCATCGACGAAGACACGATGCGCGCACTGAACGCCGAAGTGGAAATCGACGGCCGCACCTTCGACACGGTGGCCCGCAATTTCCTGGCCCGCAACAAGGCGGCCGGCGTGGCGCGCCCCGCCGCCGCCGCCGCCGCCACGGCCTCGCATCCGCAGACCTTCATGCAGCGACTGCTGGCGCCCGACCTGCCGCGCCTGCTGCGCGAGCACCTCACGCTGGTGTTCGCGTCGCTCGCCATCGCGGTGGCCATCGGCGTCCCGCTGGGCGTGCTGGCGCACCGGCAGCCGCGGCTGTCCGGCACGCTGATGGCCGTCGTGGGCATCGTGCAGACGGTGCCCTCGCTGGCCCTGCTGGCCTTCCTGATCGCGATGGTGGGCACCATCGGCTTCGTGCCGGCGCTGATCGCGCTGGCCGTCTATGCCTTGCTGCCGATCGTGCGCAACACCCACGCCGGCCTGGTCTCGCTGCCCGAAGGCATGCGCCACGCCGGCCTCGCGCTGGGCATGCGCGACGGCCAGGTGCTGCGCGGCATCGAGCTGCCGCTGGCCGCGCCGACGATCTTTGCCGGCATCAAGACGGCCGCCGTGCTGAACGTGGGCGTCGCCACCGTGGCCACCTTCATCGGCGCCGGCGGCCTGGGCGAGCGCATCGTCGCCGGCCTGGCGGTGAACGACACGACCTTGATGCTGGCCGGCGCGGTGCCCGCGGCCGTGCTGGCGCTGCTGACGCAATGGGTGTTCGACGGGCTGGAGCGCTGGCTGCGGCGGGGCCAGCAGGGCCGGGGCGCGAACGAGGCCCCTCGCGGCGGAGTTCGGGCATAAGATGAGCGCCCGGGCGCCCTGCCCGGCCACCTGGAGCACGCCATGACCCTGGAAGAGTACAACGAGGCAGTCAAGAAGATCGTTGCCGAACAGCAGAAGATCGCGCAGTCCACCGCGCAGTTGGCGATGTCGGGCCAGGCCAACCCGACCAGTGCCGAGTTCACCAAGATCATGACCAGCCAGTGGGCGCTGATGCAGCAGATGGCCAAGCTCAATACGGACCTGATGATGGGGATCATGCAGCCGAAGAAGTAAGGCGGGGCGGCAGCTGCAGGTCTGGCTGCCGCGAATCGGGCGGGACCGCAGGCCCGCCCCACCGACCGTGGTCTCGGGGACACTGGCTCGCCGCCTTACAGTCTCCCCATGAGCGACGAGAAACAGGGCGGCAGCGCCGCAGCGGACGGCGGCTGGATTCCTCTTGCAATCACCCTGGCGATCCAGGCGATGGTGGCGATGGCCATGCTGGCGCTGCCGGCGATGGCGCCCGCGGTGGCCGCGCAGCTCGGCATCTCGGCGGCCTACATCGGCCTCTACATCGCCGTTGCCTACGTCGGCGCGATGGCCGCGAGCCTGGCGGCGGGCGCGGCGGTCGCGCGCTACGGCTCCATCCGGGTCAGCCAGGCCTGCCTGGTGCTGTGCGCCGGCGGGCTGGCCCTGTGCGCCGTCTCCTTCGTACCGGCGATCGCGCTCGGCGCCTTGCTGATCGGCCTGGGCTACGGACCGGTCACCCCGGCCAGCTCGCACCTGCTAGCCCGCACCACGCCGGTCCATCGCATGTCGCTGGTGTTTTCGGTCAAGCAGACCGGCGTGCCGCTGGGCGGCGCCCTGGCCGGCGCCCTCGTGCCCGGCCTGCAGCTGCTGGCGAACTGGCAGGTGGCGCTGCTTGCCGTCGCCGCCGCCAACATCGTGTGCGCCGTGGTCGCGCAAAGCCTGCGCCCGGAGTTCGACGCCGACCGCGATCCCACGCGCCGGCTGGGCCTGGGCAACTTCCTCGAGCCGGTACGGCTGGTGCTTTCGGATGCGAAGCTGCGGATGCTGGCCGGCTGCTCGTTCATGTTCTCGATCGCGCAGCTCTCGCTGACCACCTACCTGGTCACGTACCTCACCGACAGCCTGGCCTACGGGCTGGTGGCGGCCGGCTTCATGCTGGCCATGTCGCAGGTGGGCGCGGTGATCGGCCGCGTGGCGTGGGGCTACGTGTCGGACCGCTGGCTGGGCGCGCGCCGCATGCTGGCGCTGCTGGCCGGCGTGATGGCCGCGTCATCCGTCGCCACCGCGTTGCTGCAGCCGGCGCTGCCCGCCGTGGTGGTGATCGCGGTGCTGCTGGTGTTCGGCGCCTCGGCCATCGGCTGGAATGGCGTCTACCTGGCGGAAGTGGCGCGGCAGGCGCCGGCCGGGAAGGCGGGGCTGGCCACCGGCGGCACGCTGGCCATCACCTTCCTCGGCGTGGTGCTCGGGCCGCCGCTGTTCGGTGCCGTGTCGGCGGGGTTCGGCAGCTATCACGCGGGCTTCGCGGCGCTGGCGCTGCCCTTGGCGGCGTGCGCCTGGGTGTTGATGCAGAGGTAATCCGCGGCCGTGGCGCCTGAACGATGGAGAGAGTGCAATGCACTCAGCAGCAGGCTGCTGCCGCGAACATCAGCACGGCGCAGGCCAGCAGCACGGAGCCGACCAGCTGCGCCAGCAACAGGAGAGTGGTGGTGCCTGCTTTCATCCACCCAGTGTGGCGGCGC
>JAQGMU010000044.1 GCA_028292195.1 Ramlibacter sp.
CCAGCGGCGAGCTTCATCACCGGAACCAACCTCGTGGTCGACGGCGCGCTGACCAAGGGCGTGCAGCTGTAGCAGCGCCGTGCTGTGGCGGTGCCGAAAGACGCGCGAAGGCCCTTGACGCCGCGCGCTCTTCCCCGGACGATGGCCGCAAACCATCCCCGCCTCCCATGGACAACGACGAGTGGACCACCGGCCGCGTCAAGCTGCGCATCAACGGGCAACCCGTCGAACTGGAGATGACCGTTCCGGCCGGGCCGGTGAAACTCCAGCGCATCATTCCCATCTTCCAGCAGCTGACGAACATGTTCGTCGATGCCGGGGTCGCGGCGGTGGAGGCTGAAGGCAAAGCGATCTCCTGCACGGCGGGCTGCGGCGCCTGTTGCCGCCAGCCGGTGCCGATTGCCGAAGCCGAGGTCTACCAGATCGCCGAACTGGTCGAAGCGATGCCGGAGCCCCGCCGCGGCGTGATCAAGGCGAGGTTCGCCGCAGGCGTGGCGCAGGTCCGCGCAGCCGGATGGTTCGACGCGTTCGAGGCCTGCATCGAACGCGGGCGCTCCATGCCCTACGACGCGGCGGCGCTGCAGCAGATCGAGGTGGTCCTGCAGTACTTCCGCCAGGGCGTGCCCTGCCCGTTCCTCGAAGACGAGTCGTGCTCCATCCACGCTTCGCGGCCACTCGCCTGCCGCGAATACCTGGTCACTTCACCAGCCCGGAACTGCGCCACGCCGATTGCCGGCACGGTGCACAAGGTCGACGTGGTGATGCGGCCCTCGCGCTCGCTGGCAGCCATCAGCCGGACGGGGCGCATGAACGGGCACGGACTGCTCCTGCTGATCCTGGCGCTGGAGCTCGCCGAGGCTTATCCGGACCGGGCGCCGGAGAAGACCGGCAGCGAATGGATGATGGAATTCTTCCGCCATGCGACCGGAGCCGCCACGGAAGGGCCTGGCGTGGTTCCTGAACAAGGGCTCCGTTGACGAGGCGTTTCTACGATGGCTCAGGCGGCGCTGGCAAACGCAGAGTCCATCATCGCCTGGGTCCCACGGGAGAATTCCAGGGGACAGGGATAGTCCTCGCCCTCGCGCACCGAGCGATTGAAGGCAGCCGCCTGCAGCTCGTAGTGGTTCACGGCCGGCCATCGTTCGGTGATGGTCTCCGTGCCGCGGTGCAGTTCCAGCCGCGCTTCGCCGAAGACGCGAGGGTTGAACGGCGCTGGCAAGCGCAGCACCCCCTGGTCGCCATGGAAGGTCATCTCCTGGCGCGGATGCATGCGAATCGAGGTGAAGTTGACGTAGTCCGCCTCGCCAAACCTTGCGGAGATCGCCGCGTAGACATCGACGCCGTTTTCCCACTGGATGCGAGCCTGCACGTCAGTCGCCTCCAGGCCGGTGACAAAGCGGGCGCTGCCCATGACATAGACGCCGATGTCGCGCAGCCCGCCTCCGCCCATGCCAGCCTGGTTGCGGATGTTGCCCGCGTCCCGGTTGTTGAAGGAGAACGCCCCGTCGATGCGCCAGAGCCGCCCGACCGCGCCATCCGCCAGCAGCTTGCGCGCGCGCTGCCATTGCGGATGGTGCACGATCATGAAGGCTTCGGCCGCCAGCACGCCCGCCGCATCGCGGGCGGCGATCAACTGGTCGAAGTCGCCGGCCTGCATGGCCATCGGTTTCTCGCAGAGCACATGCTTGCCGGCCTGCATCGCCTTCAGGCTCCACTCCACATGCAGCCGGTTCGGCAGCGGGATGTAGACCGCGTCTATTTGGGGATCGGCGAGCAGCGCCTCGTAGCTGTCATGCACGCGCAGACCGGGGGCGAAGACGCGGAACGGCTCGGCTTTGGCCGGGTCCGATGTCGCCAGTGCCGCGACATGACCGCCCGGCGCCAGCGTCAGCGCCGGGCCCATGAACTCCCGCGCGAATTTCGCGGCTCCGAGAATGCCCCAACGAACATCCGACATGGTCCAAGCCTCCCTGACTGACACCTGGGTCAAAACGCATGCCGGTACCCGACGGACAAGTTGTTCACCGACGATTTCGCCCGGCCGGTGACGTTGACGGTCGAAGCCAGGGGACTGCCATCGAAGAAGGTGCGCGTGACCGCGATGTCGGCGTTGCGGAAGAAGACATGGTTATAGGCGAAATCCAGCGCTGATTCCTTGCCTGGCCGGTAGGTCGCGCCGACGCCCAGCCACAAGCGTTCGGCATCGGGGACCGTGGTGTCGCGAAACCCGTTCACCGTGGGAGTCTGGTCGAACCGGATGCCGCCCCGGGCCGACAGCTGGTTCGAAACGCGGTATTCCGCTCCCAGGGCCAGGGCGAATGCATCGCGGTAGTTGGACGTCCGCACGACATCCGGGCTGCCGTCGGAAAACTTGATGCGCAGTTCCCGGAACCGGCTCCAGTCGAACCACTCCAGACTCGCCAGCAGCTGCAGGTCCGGACTGAAACTGTGGCGGACGGCCACCGTGCCGATGGCGGGCAGATGGAGGTCGCCTTTCGCCCCGACGCTGCCGTTGAATGGCGCCAGCGGGCCGGTCAGTCCGCTGACCTGCGTCGACCCCTCGAGGGTGTGTTTCATGCCCGAGCGGTAGTGGACGCCGATGCGTGTCTGTCCGGTCAGTGGAACCAGGATGCCCAGGTTGAATCCGGGCGTCCAGTCCTGCCCTTTCGTTTCCGCGCGCCCATCGGTGGCCGCCGTCGGCCCGCCCGGTGTCAGTGGGTTGGGTATGGCCGACAGCAGCCGACTGTGTGCATATTGGAAGTCCAGGCCACCGCCGATGGACACGCCCGAATCGAATCGATAGGCGCCAACGGCAGTCAGGTTGACCGTGCGCAGGGAAGCTTCGATGGCGTCGTAGCGGCCGAACCAGTCGCCCGGAAATGCCGTGCTCAGCCCGAAGGGAAAGTTGACCCCGGCGCCGATCGCGGCCCGGCCCGGCACCAGCTCGCGCGCCCAGTAGAAGTTCGGTATGAAGGCCGGGTCGACGGCGTTGCCGAGGTCGCCGCCGGCGTAGGGAGCCGGCGTGCCCAGGGTCCCGGGGGTGGCCGCGGTCGAACCGGCATTGCGGCGGTCGCTGTGCGGAACGATCAGGTGGCCGCCCAGGGCGACGCGGTTCTTCGACAGGCCGTCACCCCAGATTTCGGTCAGGCCGGCCGGATTGAAGTAGATCGTTCCCAGCTCGTCCGCGACGGCGGCGTCGCCGGCGCCGACCCGCCCCAGGCCCTTCACGCTTTGCTGGTTCACGAAGAAACCGGTCGCCCCTGCCGGTTCGGCGAGGCCCGCAATCACCAGCGTTGCGAGCCCCGTGGCTCGGACGGCTGAACGAACCGCAAAGGATTGCCGGACCATGAATTGCCCCTTTCATTCGCCAGTGCCTAAGCCTGGCCAGCGAGAGCGAAATCGTTCGATCAGTCTAAGGGGCAAACGATTGGCAAAGGGCCAGGCGACCTCCTCTGTTGGCAGGAGGTCTCCTCAGGCCGCTCACTTTGCGGCATGATGTGTCCGCCGCGGATGGGACCCAGGTCCAATGATTCCCCCGCGGCTGCGCGCGCAGCATCTGCGCGTTCGTTCCAGGGGCCAAGGCGAGCTCATCCGGATGAAAACCCTGTTGGCGTTTTCCTTCGTCACCTTCCTGCCCGGGTGCAGCATGGTGGTGCTCGACCCGTCGGGGTACATCGCCGCGCAAGAGGCGCGGTTGCTGGTCATCGCCACGGTGCTGATGCTGCTCATCATCGTGCCGGTGATCGCGCTGACGCTGGTCTTCGCCTGGCGCTATCGGGCCTCCAACACGGATGCGCCGTACGAACCGGAGTGGGACCATTCCATCCAGCTCGAACTGGTGATCTGGTCGGCGCCCCTGCTGATCATCATTGCCCTGGGCGCCATCACCTGGATCGGCACGCACACGCTCAACCCCTATCGGCCGCTGGACACACGTTCCGCTCCCACCGCCGTCGAGCCCCTGGACATCCAGGTCGTCGCCCTCGACTGGAAATGGCTGTTCATCTATCCCGACGAGGGCATCGCCGTGGTGAACGAGCTTGCCGCGCCGGTGGACGTGCCCGTGCACTTCAGCATCACCTCGTCCTCGGTGATGAATTCCTTCTTCGTCCCGGCGCTGGCGGGCCAGATCTATGCGATGCCGACCATGGAGACGACCTTGCATGCCGTGATCAACCGGCCGGGTGAGTACGAGGGCTTCTCCGCCAACTACAGCGGCGCCGGCTTCTCCGGGATGCGCTTCAAGTTCTTCGGCATGAACGACGCCGACTTCGAGCGCTGGGTCCAGAAGGCCAAGGCCAGCGGCCAGGCGCTGGGCCGCGACGGCTATGTCCGGCTCGAACGGCCCAGCGAGGGCGAGCCGGTGCGCCTGTACGGCACGGTCGCGCCCGGCCTGTTCGATGCGGTCGTCAACCGCTGCGTAGCTCCGGGCAGCCAGTGCCTGCATGCAGTCATGGCGGCGGACGCGCGCCGGGCTGCGGCGGCGCTGAATTGGCGGCCCGATGCCGCCTTCGTCTGCACCGCCGCGGATCCGGTGGCGACCGCCTCGCTGCCTGTGGCCGAGCGGAAATAACGCCGAATGTCCGAACCCTCCGACTTCACGAAACTCCTGCTGGGACGCCTCAGCTGGGACGCGCTTCCCCTGCACGAGCCGATCCTGCTCGTCACGTTCGCCGGGGTCGTGCTGGGTGGCGCCGCCGTCGTCGGCGGGCTCACCTACTTCCGGGCCTGGGGCCCGCTGTGGCGCGACTGGATCACCAGCATCGACCACAAGAAGATCGGCATCATGTACGTGATCCTGGGGCTGGTGATGCTGCTGCGCGGCTTCTCCGACGCCATCATGATGCGCGCCCACCAGGCCTTCGCCTTCGGTGACGCGGCGGGCTTCCTGCCGCCGCACCACTACGACCAGATCTTCACCGCGCACGGCGTGATCATGATCTTCTTCGTGGCGATGCCGCTGGTCACGGGGCTCATGAACTTCGCCATGCCGCTGCAGATCGGCGCCCGCGACGTCGCCTTCCCCTTCCTCAACAACTTCAGCTTCTGGATGACCGCCTCCGGCACCGGGCTCATCATGATGTCGCTGTTCGTCGGCGAATTCGCGCGCACCGGCTGGCTCGCCTACCCGCCGCTGTCGGGGATCATCTACAGCCCGGACGTCGGCGTCGACTACTACATCTGGTCGCTCCAGCTGGCGGGCGTGGGCACCACGCTGTCCGGCATCAACCTCATTGCCACCATCGTCAAGATGCGCGCGCCCGGCATGGGCATGATGAAGATGCCGATCTTCACGTGGACGACCCTGTGCACCAACGTGCTGATCGTCGCCGCCTTTCCGGTGCTGACCGCCGTCCTCGCCCTGCTCACCCTCGACCGCTACGTCGGGACGCACTTCTTCACCAACGAGCTTGGCGGCAATCCGATGATGTACGTCAACCTCATCTGGATCTGGGGCCATCCGGAGGTGTACATCCTGATCCTGCCGGCGTTCGGCATCTTTTCGGAGGTGGTGTCCGCCTTCAGCGGCAAGCGCCTGTTCGGCTATGCGTCCATGGTCTATGCCACGGTGGTGATCACGATCCTGTCGTACCTGGTGTGGCTGCACCACTTCTTCACCATGGGCTCGGGCGCCAGCGTGAACTCGTTCTTCGGCATCACCACGATGATCATCTCGATCCCCACCGGCGCCAAGATCTTCAACTGGCTCTTCACCATGTACCGGGGCCGCATCCGCTTCGAGGTCCCGATGCTGTGGACGATGGGCTTCATGGTCACCTTCGTGATCGGCGGCATGACCGGCGTGCTGCTGGCGGTGCCGCCGGCCGATTTCGTGCTGCACAACAGCCTGTTCCTCGTGGCGCATTTCCACAACGTCATCATCGGCGGCGTGGTGTTCGGAATGTTCGCGGGCATCAGCTACTGGTTCCCGAAGGCCTTCGGTTTCAAGCTGGACCCGTTCTGGGGCAAGTGCTCCTTCTGGTTCTGGACGATCGGTTTCTACGTCGCCTTCATGCCGCTGTACGTCCTGGGCCTGAAGGGCGTCACGCGCCGCCTCAGCCACTTCGAAGACCATTCGCTGCGAATCTGGTTCGAGCTCGCGGCGGTCGGCGCGGTGCTGATCGCGTTGGGAATCGGATGCTTCCTGATCCAGCTCTGGGTGAGCTTCAGGCGGCGCGAAGCGCTGCGCGACACCACGGGCGACCCGTGGAACGGCCGGACGCTGGAATGGTCCACTTCCTCGCCGCCGCCCGCCTACAACTTCGCCTTCACGCCCATCGTCCACGAAGGCGACGCCTGGTACGACATGAAGAAACGCGGCTATACCCGGCCCGTGGCGGGCTTCGTTCCCATCCACCTGCCGAAGAACACCAGCGCGGGCTTCGTGCTGGCCATGCTGAGCGCGATCTGCGGCTTCGCCCTGGTCTGGCACATGTGGCTCGTTGCAGCCGCGGCCTTCGCCGCGGTGATCGTTACGGCGATCGTCCACACGTTCAACTACGAGCGCGACTTCCACCTCCCCGCCGAGGACGTCGTGCGGATCGAAAGCGAACGCACGCAACTGCTGGCCCGCCATGGCTGATTCCACCCTCGCCGCACCCGACGCGCTGCGCTTCTACGAGACCGGGCCGCATCACCCGGAGCAGCCCACCTTGCTCGGGTTCTGGCTCTACCTGATGAGCGACTGCCTCCTGTTCGCGTGCCTGTTCGCCTGCTACGGCGTCCTGGGCCGCAACTATGCGGGCGGGCCGTCCGGTGCCGAACTCTTCGAGTTGCCGCTGGTCGCCGTCAACACATCCCTGCTGCTGCTTTCGTCGATCACCTACGGTTTTGCGGCCATCGAGATGCAGCGCAAGCACCGCAACGCCACGCTCGCCTGGCTCGCGCTCACCGGGCTGCTGGGCGCCGGCTTCGTCGGCATCGAGCTCTACGAGTTCGGCCACCTGATCCACGAGGGCTACGGGCCGCAGCGCAGCGCCTTCCTGTCGTCGTTCTTCGCGCTGGTGGGCACCCACGGCCTGCACGTGAGCGTCGGCATCGTCTGGCTGGTGACCTTGATGGCGCAGGTGCGCAAGCATGGCCTGATCGCGGCGAACCGGCGCCGCATCATGTGCCTGTCGATGTTCTGGCACTTCCTCGACGTGGTGTGGATCGGGGTCTTCACCTTTGTCTACCTGATGGGCGTGCTGCCATGAGCGAACGTGACGAACACCTGGAGCACGACACCCTGCACATCACGGTGGGCGGCTACGTCACCGGCTTCGTGCTGTCGGTGGTCCTGACCGCGATCCCGTTCTGGCTGGTGATGGGCAAGGTGTTCCCCAGCCCCACCGTCACGACCTTCGTGATCCTCGCCCTGGCCATGGTGCAGATCTACGTGCACATGGTCTTCTTCCTGCACATGACCTCGAAGGCCGAGGGCGGCTGGGCCTGGATGTCGCTGATCTTCACGCTGGTGCTGCTGGTCATCATGCTGAGCGGCTCGCTGTGGATCATGTACCACCTGAAGACCAACACCATGCCGCTCACGCCCGAGCAGGTCCGCAAATTACCCTGAGGCGCCAGCGTCATGTCCACAGCCGGTTCCGAAACCTTCGAGCGTGACGCCCGTACCGTCTCGACGCATCCGTCGGAGGTTTCGCCGGGCGACATCGCCGTCGGCGTGGTCATCGGGCGCGCTTCCGAGTACTTCGACTACTTCGTGTACGGCATCGCCTCGGTGCTGGTCTTTCCGCAGGTCTTCTTTCCCTTCGAGTCGCCGATCCGCGGAACGCTGCTCTCGTTCACGGTCTTCGCACTCGCATTCATCGCCCGCCCGTTCGGGACCGTCCTGTTCATGGACATCCAGCGCCGCTGGGGGCGCTTCACCAAGCTCACGCTGGCCTTGTTCGTGCTGGGTTCCTCCACGGCCGGAATCGCCTTCCTGCCCGGGTACGGCAGCCTCGGACCTGTCGCGATCGCCTTGCTCGCAAGCTTCCGGATCGGCCAGGGCCTCGCGCTCGGAGGTGCCTGGGATGGCCTGCCCTCGCTGCTCGCGCTGACGGCGCCGCGTGGCAAGCGCGGCTGGTACGCGATGCTGGGGCAGCTGGGCGCGCCCATTGGCTTCATGATCGCCAGCGCGCTCTACCTGTTGCTGTACGCCACCCTGTCGCGCGAAGACTTCCTCGACTGGGGCTGGCGCTATCCCTTCTTCTGCGCCTTCGCCATCAACGTGGTGGCCTTGTTCGCGCGCCTGCGGCTGGTGGTCACCCACGAATACGAGGAGCTTCTCACCGAGCGCGAGCTCGACCCGTCCCCGGCCGGCGAATTGCTGCGCTCGCAAGGCATCAACGTGCTGCTGGGCGCATTCGGCGCACTCGCCAGCTATGCGCTCTTCCACGTGGTGACCGTGTATCCGCTGGCCTTGATCGTGCTGTTCACGAAGCAGTCGGTCACCCAGTTCCTCGTGCTGCAGATCGTCGCCGCTTTCTTCGGCGTCGGTGGCATCATCGCCTCCGGCCTCATCGCTGACCGCCTGGGACGGCGTAACACGGTGGCGGTCTTTGCCGCCGCCATTGCCGCCTTCAGCGGCTTCGTCCCGACCCTCCTGAACGGTGGCACCGTGGGGCACGCAGTGTTCATCGTGCTCGGCTTCATCCTGCTGGGTCTTTCCTACGGGCAGGTGGCCGGCGCGCTCGCCGCGAACTTCGAGCCGCGCTACCGCTATACCGGCGCCGCGCTGACGTCGGACGTGGCGTGGCTGATTGGCGCGGGATTCGCACCGCTGGTCGCGCTCAGCCTGTCCGCGTACCTCGGGCCCGGTTACGTCAGCCTGTACCTCCTCTCCGGGGCGGTGGGCACCCTCGCGGCGCTCTGGATCAATCGCAGGCTGGAGCAGAACGACTGACGGTGCGTCCAGTGCTGCCCTCCCGGCGTAGGAGGCCGCCTACGCCCGACGCAGTCTGTTCCGACACGAATATCAGCCCAATTAACATCCAATGTGCACGCGGGGCCCCCAGGTATGGCCCATGTATCCCATGGAGTCGCGTTGCCAGTGAGCGTTTTCGTCGTCGAGGATTCCAAGAACATGCAGTCGGCCCTGGTCGAACTGCTGGAAGTGCTGGGCGGCTTCGAAGTGCTGGCTGCGGTCGGGACCGAGACCCAGGCGACCGACTGGCTTTACCGCAACCGGGGGAAGTGGCAGCTCGCGACGCTCGACCTGCTGATCGACGAAGGCTCGGGCTTCAACCTCATCCGGCGCTGCAAGGAGTCGCCCAATGCAGGACGCGTGGTGGTCCTGAGCGATTACGTCACACCCGTCATCAAGACCAGGTGCCTGGAACTGGGCGCCGATGCGGTCTTCACGAAGTCGGAGATCAAGGAGTTCTCCGAATACGTGCTGGCGCTCAAGCAGGCGTGACGCCCGGCTTCAGCCCTTGAACACCGGCAGGTTGCCCAGCGGCCCGGTCCGAAGCAGCAGCTGCGAATCGATCGGAAACGGCGCGAAGCGCAAGGCATCGCCCGCGCTCGTGGGCACCATCTTCGCCAGCGCGCGGGTGCCTTCCACGCCGACGAAGAAGCCCAGTTCGAACAGCACGGGCAGGGTCACCGCGTTCGCGCGGCCCGGCGAGGGCGCGTAGGGCGTCCAGGGCAGCAGCGGCACGCGCAGCTCGATCGATTGGCTGAACGTGCCCCCCGCGGCCACCACGGTCACGCAGGGTACGTTGCGCACCTCCACGAACGTCCGCGGCGGCAGTTCCGGGATCTTCATGGCCACCACCGCCGCGCCGTCGCGCAGCTCGATGAGGCACAGGTCCGGGTCGAGCAGGTAGCGGCCGGCGGCGTCGACGCCGGCGTACATCCGGTTGAACAGGAAGATCTCCGAAGCGCCGGCGTTGCGGACGGTATAGGCGAGCGTCGCCGCGCCGGCGTCCCGCGTCCGCAGTTCCGCCTGCAATGTGGCCTGGTGCTGTGCGCTTGCCATCGTCATGCCTCTCGTTTGCCCGAGCCATCCGCATCCGCTTGCCGGGCCCAGCAGCGCCGCGCCCCAGAGCGAGCGCAGCAGCCGCCGCCGGCCGGCCTCAGTACCAGGCGCGGGCCGGCTGCTTCGGGGTCCATTCATCTCGCAACTTGTTCTCGGAGTACGGTTCCTTATCGTAAGGCGGCACGCCCGCGGTGCGCACCTCTTCCGCCAGTTCCTGCGCCGTCTTCCTGGGGTCGGAAGGGTCGGGCTTGCTGTCGTTGTCCACCTTCTTCAGGTCGACTTCGCCCTTGGCCGCATGGGTCGCGTGCACCAGCTCGTGGCCCAGGCCCACGGCCGGCGGCCGCGTCTCCCAGGGCTCGCTGCCGATGGACTTGCGCTCCGGGTTGAACAGCACCGTCGAATTCGAGCCGGTTCCGGGCTTGCCGTCCTTCGTCATCGCGTCGTCGGTGAAACCGTTGCAGCCGTTGCCGTCGCTGGTTTCCTTGATCGTCACCGTCTTGCCGCTGTCCTTCAGTGCCGCCAGCATCGCGGCGCCGGAGGGCGTGGCCGCGATCTCCTTCAGCGCCGCCTGCGTCTTTTCCTTGAAGGCGTCGCTGCCCTCGAGCGCGATCCCGGCAAAGGGGCAGCCCTGCACCGCCTTCACGCTGCTGGCCGCACTCGGCGAAGCCTTGGCCGCGGCGTCGGCGGCCGCCAGCTGGTCCGCTACCTTGCCGTTCATGCGTTCCCCCTTGTCCGCAGCAAGCCTTCCACCCGCGGCACGATGCGGTCCAGCCAGGCGGCATCGCAGGATTCGCCGGGACGTGGCGCCAGGTTCTCGCGCTGGGCGAAGGCGCCGTCCTCGAAGCCGATGCCGACCAGCACCGCCAGGTTGGCATAGCGCGCAATCTCCGCTTCCTGCCGCAACCCGACTGCCACTGCGTGCGCCACGCAGAGCGCGGCAAAGTCTTCCGGGTCGCCCAGCCCGCCGGCTTCGAAGCGGAACGGGAAATGTTCCTGCAGCCGCAGTGCCAGCTCGCGCACCAGCGTGCCTTCACGCCGCGATTCGATCGCGCGCAGCTGCGACGGAGTCAATTGGAACAAGTGCGCCCCGCGGAAGTGGAGAACCTCGCGCCCCGGGGGAGGGGAGCGGCCGGTGGACTGCTCGCAGCAGTATGCGCGCCGGTTTGCGGCACCGCAACAGGTGCTGCCGTAGGGGACCGGCCGCCAGGGCGCTAGGCATGCGCCCTAGCGGTGCGCCGCCCGCGCCGGAGGCGGCGCCGTTCATCTGTCGGGCAGGCCCGGTCGTCTTTTCTTCTCACAGTGCAAATGCTGGATCGCCTACAAATCGTTCGACGGCATTTGCCTAAGTTAAAGCGAATACGTCGTTGGGAGAAAAAAACGTGGATCGGTGGTTGACACACGGCGACGCGTTCATCGGCTGTAACGAAGGACGCACATCGGAGTTGTCGCGGCGCGTGACGTGCATGGTGCTGTTCACGGGCGAAGGCCGGCCGGGCATGTGGTTGATGCTGGTGGGCGCCCTGTGGGCAGTGGTCGCGGCCACCGCCTTCGGGACGCCGGGTTGAAGGTCGAAGTAACGGGGTTTCACTGAGGTAGGTTGAATGCAGGCTGCCGCACCATCTGGTGCGGCTTTTTTTTTGGGCGCCCGCTAGACTGGGCGCATGCAGACCGACGCGGCCCCGCCCTGGACCACCAGCGTCGACGTGCTGGCCTTCGACATCTTCGGCACGGTGGTCGACTGGCACGGCAGCATCGCGCGCGAAATGCAGCAGCTGTACCCGCAGGTCGACGGCGATGCCTTCGCGCTGGCCTGGCGTGCCGGCTACAGGCCGGCGATGGCGCGCGTGATGTCCGGCGAACTGGGCTGGACCCTGATCGACGACCTGCACCGCATGGTGCTCGACGCGATCCTGCCGCGGTTCGGCCTGGAGCACCTGGACGCACCCGCGCGCCGGCACCTGAACCGGGTGTGGCACCGGCTGGACCCGTGGCCGGAGGCGGTCGCGGCGCTGCAGCGGCTGAAGCAGCGTTTCATCCTGACCACCCTGTCGAACGGCAACCTCGGCCTGCTCACGCGCATGGCCAAGCGCGCGGGCCTGCCCTGGGACTGCGTGCTGTCGGCCGAAGTGTTCCGGGCCTACAAGCCCGACCCGGCCACCTACCTGGGCGTGGCGAAGGTGTTCGAGCTGCCGCCCGCGCGGGTGATGCTGGTGGCGGCGCACCACGACGACCTGGCCGGCGCCCGTGCCTGCGGGTTGCGCACGGCCTATGTCGAGCGGCCCCTGGAGTTCGGTGCGCGCCAGCCCAAGGACGTGGCTCCGCAGCCGGGCAACGACCTGCACTGCCGCGACCTGGCGGCGCTGGCCGATCGCCTGGGCTGCTGAGCCCCGCCCGCTGCCCAGCCCTACGCGCACAGTCGCCGCGCACCGACAGCCGGCCACCTCGGCGCTGCCCAACATGGCTGGGTAGGAAAGGAGCTCCTCATGCCAGACGATCGGACCCCCCACGGCGGTGAAGTGATGCACCAGCCGCCCGAGCGCGCCCAGATTCCCGAGCCCGAGCCGGGCCAGCCGGCCGACGAGCCGGTGCGCGGCCAGCCGCGCGCCGACCAGGCGGCGCAAGACAAGTCGTCCAGCGGCGGCGGCAAGACCGACTTCGTCCAGACGCCCGACTGAGGACGACGCCATGGTGATGTTCAAGGCCAGGTTCGAGCCCGGTGCCGACACGCCGCAGGCGCGTGAAAGGCCGCTGGCCCGGGCGCAGGCGCAGCAACAGCAGCAGCCGCAGGCGAATCCGCAGCCGCAACAGCAGCCCAAGGTGCCGCCGATCGAGGAGGAGCGCGGGCCGCAGAACCCGGTCCAGTTGCCCGGCCAGCCGCACGAGCCGGAGCGGGCCGAGGCCGCGCCGGCCTAGTCCCGGGTCACGCGCAGCACTTCCTCGCGCGAAGTCACGCCTTCGCGCACCAGCCGCTCGCCGTCTTCGCGCATCAGGCGCATTCCGCCGGCCAGGGCCGTGGCACGGATGTCCGCTTCCGCCGAGCGGTTGTGGATCAGGGCCCGCATGCGCTCGTCGGTCGACATCAGCTCGAAGATACCCGTGCGGCCGTGGTAGCCGGTATAGGCGCAATGGGCGCAGCCGCGCGCCACGCCTTCCACTTCCACGTTGCAGTACTCGCACAGCTTGCGCACCAGGCGCTGCGCCAGCACGCCCAGCAGCGAGGAGCTGAGCAGGAAGGGTTCCACGCCCATGTCGGTCAGGCGGGTCACGGCGCTGGCGGCGTCGTTGGTGTGCAGCGTGGCCAGCACCAGGTGGCCGGTCAGCGAGGCCTGGATGGCGATCTGCGCCGTTTCGTAGTCGCGGATCTCGCCGATCATGATGACGTCCGGGTCCTGCCGCAGGATCGCGCGCAGCGCCTTGGCGAAGTCGAGGTC
>JAQGMU010000104.1 GCA_028292195.1 Ramlibacter sp.
GCGATGCGCGGCAGGATCGCCTTCTTCTGCTGCTCGCTGCCATGCTGCAGCACGCTGGCCATGGTGTACATCTGCGCATGGCAGGCGGCGCCGTTGCCGCCCTGCGCGTTGATCTCCTGCAGGATCACGCAGGCGTCCAGCAGGCCCAGGCCGGAGCCGCCGTACTGTTCGGGGATCAGCGAGGCCAGCCAGCCGGCCTCGGTCATCGCGGCGACGAATTCCTCGGGGTAGGCCTTGGCGGCGTCGCAGCGGCGCCAGTATTCGTCGGGGTAGCGGGCGCACAGGCCGCGCACGGCCTCGGCGATTTCGAGCTGGGTCGGGGAGTAGGAAAAATTCATCGTTCTCTCTGGTGATTGGGTTCAGGCCTGCACGGCGCCCTGCGCCACCAGTGCCGAAATCTCGTCGGGCGTGAGGCCCGCGGCAGCCAGCACCGCGCGGCTGTCCTGGCCGACGCGGGCGCTCAGGTGGGGATCGAAGGAACGCGCGCCGTCGAAGCGGATCGGCGTGCCGACGGCGGTGACGTTCGCCGCGCCCTCCGCGGCCAGCGGCTGGTGCAGCGCCAGCGCTTCCACCTGCGCGTCCTGCAGCAGCTTCGACATGTCGTTGACGGCGCTGACCGGCACGCCGGCGGCGCGCAGCTTGTCGACCACGCCCTGCGTGGTCTGGGCGCGGGTCAGCGTGGCGATGGCTTCGTGCAGCGCATCGCGGTTGGCCACCCGGTCGGCATTGCGGGCGAAGCGCGCGTCCTGCGCCAGCGCGTTGTTGCCCAGGGCCGCCGCCAGCTTCTGGAACATCCGATCCGCCCCGCAGCCGATGAACACATGCGCATCGGCCGTCTCGAAGACTTCATAAGGCGCCAGCATCGCGGTGGCCGAGCCCATGCGGCGCGGCAGCTTGCCGCTGGCGCTGTAGTTGGCGATCGGGTTGGTCATCCAGGCCAGGCCGGTTTCCAGCAGCGAGGTGTCTATGCGCATGCCCAGTCCGCTGTCCTTGCGCTGCGCCACCGCGGCCAGGATGCCGATCACCGACCACAGGCCGGTGCCCATGTCGACCAGCGAAACGCCGACGCGCGCCGGCGGCTGGCCCTCGTGGCCGTTGACCGACATGATGCCGGCATAGGCCTGGATCAGCGGGTCGTAGCCGGGCAGGGCAGAGAGCGGCCCGAGGTTGCCGAAGGCGCTGAGCGCGCAGTAGATCAAGCCGGCGCAGTGCGGCTGCAGGTCTTCGTAGCCCAGGCCGCGCTGCTCGGCGCTCCCAGGTTTGAGCGAGTGCACCACGATGTCGTTGGGCCGCAGCAGCCGGCGCAGCACCGCCTGGCCCTCCGGGTGGTCGAGGTCCAGCGCCAGGCTTCGCTTGCCGCGGTTCAGCGTGGCATAGGTGGCCGACATGGCATCGCCCAGCTGCGGCGCCCAGTGGCGCGTGTCGTCGCCCGAACCCGGGCGCTCGATCTTGATCACCTCGGCGCCGAGGTCGGCCAGGACCTGCGTGCAATAGGGGCCGGCGACGTTCTGGGTCAGGTCGATGACCCGTTGACCGGTGAGGGGGGCGGTGTTGGCCATGATCAACCGTAGCGCCGTTGCACGCTCTCCGCGATGCATACGGGCTTGCCGACGCCCTCGCATTCCACCGTGACTTCGAAGATCACCTGGTAGCCCGGGTTGCCGCCGACGGGCGCCACCGGCTCCATCTCCTTCAGGACCACGCGGCCGCGCACGCGCCTGTCCACCGGCACCGGCGCCGGGAAGCGCACCTTGTTCAGGCCGTAATTGAGGCCCAGCTTCACGCCCTCGATGGCGAAGGTGCCGTTGGTGAACATCGGCAGCAGCGACAGCGTCAGGAAGCCGTGGGCGATGGTCCCGCCGAACGGGCCCTTGGCGGCGCGCTCCCGGTCCACGTGGGCCCAGTTGAAGTCGCCCGTGGCCTCGGCGAACTTGTCGATCCGGGCCTGGTCGACCAGCACCCAGTCGCTCACGCCGATCTCCTGGCCCACGCACTGCTGCATGGCCTGCAGCGATTCGAATGTCCGCATGGCTTGTCCTTCAGTCGGCCTTGGCGCCGCTGGCCTTGACGACCGGGCCCCACAGATCCAGGTCCTTCTTCATCAGGGCCTGCAGCTCCTGCGGCGTGCTGGTGCGGGCGTCGAAGCCCACCTTGGCGTAGGCCGCCACCACGTCGGGCATCTTCATGATCTTCTCGACCTCGCGATGCAGGCGCTCGACGATGCGCGGCGGCGTTCCGGCCGGCGCCAGCAGCCCCACCCAGCCGACGACGTCGTAGCCGGGCACGGTGCGCGACACCGGCGGCACGCCCGGCAGCTGGGCCAGGCCGGTCTGGTTGGTCACGGCCAGCGCCCGCAGCTTACCCGCCTGGATCTGCGGCATGGAGTTGAGCAGCACGTCGAACATGAAGGTGAGCCGGCCGGCCAGCAGCTCGTTCATGGCCGGTGCCGTGCCGCGGAAGGGCACGTGCGTCATCTGCACGCCGGCCATCGAGGCGAGGAGGGCGCCGGAAAGATGGTTGGACGAGCCGTTGCCGGCGGAGCCGTAGGTGATCTTGCCGGGATCGTCGCGAGCGGCCTTGAGCACCTCGGCCACCGTCTTGTACGGCTCGTTGGCATTCACCACCATCACGTTGGTGTAGTCGGCCAGGACGCTGATGGGCGCGAAGCTGGTGAGCGGGTCGTAACCGACCTTGGGATACAGGTGCGGCCCGATGCTGAGCGAGCCCACGTGCCCGATGGCGATGGTGTAGCCGTCGGGCGCAGAGGTGGCGAGGCGGGCGATGCCGACCGTGCTGCCGCCGCCGCTGATGTTCTCGATCACCACCGGCTGGCCCAGCGCCTCGGCCAGCTTGGGCGCGATCACCCGGCTGGCCTGGTCCAGCGGTCCGCCGACGGCGAAGGGCGTGATGAAGCGGATGGGGCGGGACGGCCAGGCTTCCTGGGCCAGCGCGCCGGCGCCGGCGGCCAGCGTGAGCGAGGCCGTGGCGAGGACCTGGAGCAACTTCTGGACTCTCATGTGGATGTCTCCTTGTCGGAATGGGGAACGAGCAGGGCGTCGAGTGCATACGCGCCCTGGCCCTGCGGCAGGACCAGCAGGGGATTGATGTCGATCTCGGCGACGCTGGCGCGCTGCGCGAACGCGAATTGCGACAGCCGCGCCAGCGCGCGGGCCAGTGCCGCAACGTCGGATGGCGGCGCGCCGCGCACGCCTTGCAGCAGCTTGTGGCCGCGGATCTGTCCGATCATGGCCAGCGCTTCGCTTTCGCCGAAGGGCGCCAGCCGGAAGGCGACGTCGCGCAGTACTTCCACGTGGATGCCGCCCAGGCCGAACATCACCACCGGGCCGAACACCGGGTCGGTGAAGCTGCCGCAGATGGTCTCCACGCCCTGGGCCAGCATCGGCGAGACCAGCACGCCGGTCACGCGGGCCTGCGGCGCCTTGTCGGCGATGCGGCGAAGCAGCGCGGTGGTTTCGCGTTCGGCGTCGTCCGGCGTGCGCACGTCGAGCACGACACCGCCGATCTCGGTCTTGTGGGCGATGTCGGGCGAGACGATCTTCAGCACCACGGGACCGCCCAGTTCGGCGGCTGCACGCCGCGCGCCGGCGCCGTCGC
>JAQGMU010000141.1 GCA_028292195.1 Ramlibacter sp.
GAACCGCGGCTTCAGCGCGGGATCTCGCGCGGCTTCCCGTGCTCGTCGATCGCCACGTACGTCAGCAGCGCCTCCGTCACTTTCACGAACTGCCCCTGGGTGCCGATCCGCTCGGCGAACACCTCGACATCCACCGTGACCGAAGTGCGGCCTATGCGCGTGACCGAGGAGAAGAAGCTCAGGATGTCGCCCACCCGCACCGGCTGCTTGAAGATGAATTCCTTGACCGCCACCGTGGCCATGCGGCCGCGGATGACCCGCGCCGGCAGCACGGCGCCGGCCAGGTCGACCTGGGCCATGACCCAGCCGCCGAAGATGTCGCCGTTGCCGTTGGTGTCCGCCGGCAGGGGGATCACCTTCAGCACCAGCTCCCTGTCGGACGGCGGCGTGGGCCGGCTGTGAAGGACATGGCCCGGGGGGAAGCTGGTGTTTGCGGACATGGGCACAATCTCTGGTCTGTCTGGTACCGATTGTCCCCCATGCGCCGCGGCGGCGAACTCAGCTCCTCATCCCTCCCTGTCCCGGCTGCCACCGCAGGCGGCAAACCTGACGGCAGGTCCGACTGGGCAACGCTGAAGCGGCTGCTGCCCTACCTGATGCAGTACAAGCTGCGGGTGGTGGCCGCGCTGGCCTTCATGATCGGCGCCAAGGTGGCCAACGTCAGCGTGCCGCTGCTGCTGAAGCACCTGATCGACGCCATGAACGTCAAGCCGGGCGACCCCGCCGCGGTGCTGGTGGTCCCGGTCGGTCTGCTGGTCGCCTATGGCCTGCTGCGGCTGTCCACCTCGCTGTTCACCGAGCTGCGCGAGCTGATCTTCGCCAAGGCCACGCAAGGCGCCAGCCGCAGCATCGCGCTGGAAACCTTCAGGCACCTGCATTCGCTGTCGCTGCGTTTCCACCTGGAGCGCCAGACCGGCGGCATGACGCGCGACATCGAGCGCGGCGTGCGCGGCATCGAGTCGCTGATCTCGTATTCCCTCTACAGCATCGTGCCCACCCTGATAGAGGTGACGATGGTGCTGGCCATCCTGGCGGTGAAGTTCGACGTCTGGTTCGCCTGGATCACCATCGCGGCGCTGGTGGTGTACATCATCTTCACCGTCAGCATCACGGAGTGGCGCACCAAGTTCCGGCGCGAGGCCAACGAGTTCGATTCGGCCGCCCATTCCAAGGCGGTGGATTCGCTGCTGAACTACGAGACGGTCAAGTACTTCAACAACGAGGAGTTCGAGGCCAGGCGCTACGACGTCAGCCTGGACCGCTACCGCCGCTCGCGCATCAAGGCGCAGACGACGCTGTCGCTGCTGAACACGGGCCAGCAATTGATCATCGGCATCAGCCTGGTGGCCATGCTGTACCGCGCCACGCTGGGCGTGGTGGAAGGGCGCATGACGCTGGGCGACCTGGTGATGATCAACGCCTACATGATCCAGTTGTACATCCCGCTCAACTTCCTGGGCGTGCTGTACCGCGAGATCAAGCAGAGCCTGACCGACCTGGACAAGATGTTCACGCTGATGGAGCGCGAGCGCGAAGTCGAAGACAGCCCGGCCGCCTCTCCACTCCCTCCCCCTCCGGGGGAAGGCGGGGGCGGGGGCACGCCCGTGGACTGGTCCGTCAAGTTCGACCACGTCCACTTCGCCTACGAACCCGCCCGCCAGATCCTGCACGACGTCAGCTTCGAGATCCCGGCCGGCAAGACGGTGGCCGTGGTCGGCCCCTCCGGCTCCGGCAAGTCGACGCTGGCGCGGCTGCTATACCGCTTCTACGACGTGCAACAGGGCCACATCGTCATTGCCGGCCGCGACATCCGCGACGTCACCCAGTCCAGCGTGCGCCGCGCCATCGGCATCGTGCCGCAGGACACGGTGCTGTTCAACGACACCGTCGAATACAACATCGCCTACGGCCGCCCCGGCGCCAGCCGGGCCGAGGTGCAGGAAGCGGCCAGGCAGGCGCGCATCCACGGCTTCATCGAGTCCACGCCCAAGGGCTACCAGACCATGGTGGGCGAGCGCGGCCTGAAGCTTTCCGGCGGCGAGAAGCAGCGCGTGGCCATCGCCCGCACGCTGCTGAAGGACCCGCCCATCATGATCTTCGACGAGGCCACTTCGGCCCTGGACAGCGCCAACGAACGCGCCATCCAGGCGGAGCTGAAGAGCGCCGCGCAGAACAAGACCACGCTGCTGATCGCCCACCGCCTGTCCACCGTGGTCGACGCCCACCAGATCCTGGTGATGGAAGCCGGCCGCATCATCGAGCGCGGCACCCACCAGGAGTTGCTGGCCAGGAGCGGCCGGTATGCCGACATGTGGGCCTTGCAACAGAGCGCCGAAGGTGAGAAATTCGCGGACGTGATCGGGATGTAGCGACTGCCGGTCGCTTGTCTGTCTTGTTTGCCGGAGGGACCGGATGCGTTGCGGTTCATCATCACTCCTCGCCAGGCAGCGTGCAACGTGACCGACTTCGCCGCCTTGCGCCTCCCCGCAGACCCGACGACGCTTGCACCCGACGGTTCCGATGTCCGCGTGCTCCTCGGGCTGGCCGGCGGGGGCATGGCCCATTTCGCGCTGCGCCCTGGCCAGGTTTCGCTGGCCGTCACGCATCGCACCGTGGAGGAGATCTGGTACGTCGTGTCCGGGCGCGGCGCAATGTGGCGCAGGCAGGGCGGCCGCGAAGAGGTCGTGGCGCTGGAGCCGGGCGTGTGCGTCACCATCCCGCTCGGCACCGAGTTCCAGTTTCGCGCCGGCGCGGACGAGGGCCTGGCGGCAGTGGCCGTCACCATGCCGCCCTGGCCGGGGGAGGGCGAGGCCGTGCTCGTCACGGGGCCGTGGATTCCCTAAGCCTGCGGTCTTCTGCACGGCGTTGCTGGTAACCTGCAACGCTGGCTGGTAACCAATCTCCCATCGGCTTGCCGGCCGCGCACGGCCGCCCTAAGCTGACTTTCACAAGTGGGAGGTGTGAAATGGGAGAACGGTTCGAATGCCCGGAGAACTTTCCGGAAGAGAACGCAGCCAACTACGTCAACGGCCGCTTCGACCCGAAGGCCGCGGAGGCCCGGAGGGCGAGCCAGCCGAGTCAGTTCGAAGTGCAGGCGAAGCTGGGTGCGGAAGTTCGCACGATTGCGCAGCGGCATCGGCCGCAGCCCAAGGGCTAGCAGCTCCCTGGGAATTCACGCGCGGCGGCGCCGTGCCAGTCACGGCGCATCAGGCTGCGTAGGCGAGGGCCGGCTCCTCGACCCGCGGTGAAGCTGCGAAGAGTGTCAGGGCATCCAGCGGGCTGCCCGTGCCACCCGCCGCCACCTTCAGCACGTGGGTATAGATCATGGTCGTGCTCACGTCGCTGTGCCCCAGCAGCTCCTGCGCCGTGCGGATGTCCGTACCGGCTTGCAGCAGGTGGGTGGCGAAACTGTGGCGCAAGGTGTGCGCCGAGACGTGTTTCCAGATGCCGGCTTCGCGCACGGCGCGCCGCAACGCACGCTGCAGCCGGTCTTCGAACAGGTGATGGCGGCGCTCAACGCCGGTCGCCGGGTCGACGGCCAGTAGCGGCGAGGGAAAGAACCAGAACCAGCCCCATCTGCTGCCGACCTGTGGGTACTTGGACTCCAGCGCGTGCGGCACCTGCACTTCGCCGCGGCCGTGCCGCCGATCCTGGTCCCACAGCGCCCGCGCCTCCAGCAGTTGCACGCGCAGGTCGGCCAGCAGCGAGCGTGGCAGCATGACCACCCTGTCCTTGTTGCCCTTGGCTTCGCGCACGACGATGACCAGGCGCTCGAAGTCGACGTCCTTCACGCGCAGCCGCAGTGCCTCCATCAGCCGCATGCCCGTGCCATACAGAAGCCGGGCGATGAGGCCGACCGGGCCCTCCATCCGCGCCAGGACCGCGGCGACTTCCTGCGGGCTCAGCACACTGGGGATGCGCTTGCGGTAGGCGGGCCGCTGCAGATCGTTCATCCAGGGAAGCTCCTGTGCCAATACCTCGCGGTAAAGGAACAGGAGCGCGCTGAGTGCCTGGTTGTGGGTGGACGAAGAAATCTTGCGCTCCGTCGCCAACATCGTGAGGAAGGCCTCGACCTCCGCCTTGCCCATGTCGCGCGGATGCCGCAGGTTGTGCCAGCGCACGAAGAAGCGCACCCAGTACAGATAGGCCTTCTCGGTGCTGAGGCTATAGTGCAAATAGCGAGCCCGCTCCCGGAGCTGGTCCAGCAGGCGCAAGGAGCGCAGCGGGGGAGCGCGGATTTGCATGGCGGCCTTTGCCTGTACGAAAATACAGTATACCCTCGCGCAGCTAGTGTGCAAGCCATTCTCGGGGGTAGGGATGTCGAACAGGGCGCGCATGCCCAGTCTTAACGCGCAGTCTTCACGCGCAGTCCGAGGACTGCGGCGTTTGACGGCGTCATTTAGCTGCGGCGATATATTGAAGGGCGGCCAAAACAGGGAACGCCGGCAAGGCCTTCGGCCTGGTGAATGTCTGGTTTTATCAGGCAGCGGTTGGAAGGTGGCGCGGGGTTTGCTGGGGATATTACGTTAGCCCGCATCTAGGTCGACTCCAAGTATTGCAGAGTGTTGGCACTCCCTCTTTGGCACGGTCCTGCCCGTCGGGTACCTGTGCCGAGTCAGTCTCCGGGAAAAATGGTTGCGAATACACAGTCTTCCCGCCTCTAAGAGGTACCCAGAAACACAGGGTGAGCGTGCCGAGATTCTGCATCGCCA
>JAQGMU010000172.1 GCA_028292195.1 Ramlibacter sp.
GTGCTCGCAGACATGCGGGCTCGCGGCCAGGCCTAACAATGACCTTGGGCACAGATCTTTAGCTCTGTCCCCAACTGAAAGGAAGAGAAATGGCAAGCAAAGGCGGACGCGAAAAGATCAAGCTGGAGTCCACTGCGGGCACCGGCCACTTCTACACGACGAGCAAGAACAAGAAGACGATGCCGGAAATGATGTCGATCATGAAGTTCGACCCCAAGGCGCGCAAGCACGTCGAGTACAAGGAAACGAAACTGAAATGACGCAGGGCGCCACTGGCGCCCAAGTCACTTCATCCCCGCACCGGCGGGGACCCAGAAAAAGGCCCCGCATGCGGGGCTTTTTTCATGGGCTCAATAGAACCGCGGATCCCGGTCGAAGCGGTCGTCCTTGTTGGGAATGCCGTCGCCGTCCAGGTCAGCGGCCGTCTTCGGATAGGGCTTGGCGTACTGGCGGACGCTGCCGTCCGGCAGGGTCTCGGTCGCCACTCCGAGCGCGTAAGGCGTCAGGTCCGCCTGCACCATGGCACCGGCACCCATCACCCGGGTGTCGATCGGCAGGTTCAGCTGCTTGCAGCCGCCATACATCAGCCCGGGCTGGCAGGGCGGCAGGTTCTGGGCGAAGGCGCCGGCCGAAGCCAGCAGCGCCAAGGCGGCGAGGGAGGAAAGCGTGGTGGTCTTCATGAGGACTCCTTGGTATGTCTGCATGTGCCCCATTTACGCGCCAGCACCGATGGATCGATGTCTCCTGTCGCGCCGTCCAGCTGTGGGATGAGTGCCCGGCCATGCGAAAGGCCATGGCATCGCGGGAAGACGGCAGCTTGTCCGACACGGCTGGTATTTCCTGGCGCCCACCATCGCCAGACAACTCGTACCAGGAGAACGATCAATGAGCATTCTCGGCAGGATCTTCGGCCGCATCTTCCCGCACGCCGATGCGGCACAGCCCTCAGGCACGGCGCAACAGCCTGCCCCGGCAGGTCAACCCCAGGCCGCACCCGCGGCGCCCATCTCGACCCTGCAGCCGGTCGACATCGAGGCGGTGCTGGACGGCATGGCCGCGAAGAACACGCAGAAGCTGAACTGGCGCAGCTCCATCGTCGACCTGATGAAGCTGGTCGGGATGGACAGCACGCTGCAGGAACGCAAGGACCTGGCCGACGAACTGGGCTACACGGCCGACAAGAGCGACACGGCCAGCATGAACATGTGGCTGCACAAGGAAGTGATGAAACGCATGGCAGCCAACGGCGGCAAGGTCCCCGCCAACCTGAAGGACTGAGGCGCCGCCAATGAAAAAGGCCCGCGATCGCGGGCCTTTCTACTTGGTGACGGTGGCGCGTCAAGCGTGGGCGGCGCGCAGCTTCAGCGAGAACTGGCGCAGGGCCTCGATCCCGCTTTCCTCGGCCCGCCGGCACCAGGCCTGCAGGTCGACGGCCAGCTGCTCACGCGAGTTCGACGTGTTCATCCACATCTGGCGCAGCTCTTCGCGCATGGTCACCATCTTGTCCAGCACCGGGTGGGCGGCACGGGCCTGCGCCAGTTGCGGCTTGGCCGAAGCCGGCACCTTGTCGTCGTCGCGGTGCAGCCAGCGCTTGGCCGACTTCAGCAGCGCCAGGTCCTGGCCCTTGGCCTTGAGCTGGGCGATTTCCGTCTTGCACGCAATGCGCATTTCGCGGGCGTAGCCGGCCATCACCTCATAGCGGTTGGCGATCACCGCCTCCAGCGTCTTCTCGTCGGCCACCGGCTTGATGGCGCCCAGCACCAGCTTCGGCGGCACCTTCTTGACCGTGGCCCAGCCGACCTTGCGCATCAGGCTGATGTAGAACCAGCCGATGTCGAACTCGTAGGGCTTGACGGAGAACTTGGCCGACGTCGGGTAGGTGTGGTGGTTGTTGTGCAGCTCTTCGCCACCAATGATCACGCCCCAGGGCGAGATGTTGGTGCTGGCGTCCGGCGCCTCGAAGTTGCGGTAGCCCCAGTAGTGGCCGATGCCGTTGATGATGCCGGCGGCGGTGATCGGGATCCACAGCATCTGCGTCGCCCACACGGCGAGGCCGACGGTGCCGAACAGCGCCACGTTCAGGATCAGCATCAGGCCCACGCCCTGCCAGCTATAGCGGGTGTACAGGTTGCGCTCGATCCAGTCGTTGGGCGTGCCGAGGCCGAACTTGGAGATGGTTTCCAGGTTCTTGGCTTCCGCGCGGTACATCTCGGCGCCGCGCCACAGCACGGCGTCGATGCCGCGGGTCTGCGGGCTGTGCGGGTCGTCCACGGTTTCGCATTTCGCGTGGTGCTTGCGGTGGATGGCCACCCATTCCTTGGTCACCATGCCGGTTCCCAGCCAGAGCCAGAAGCGGAAAAAGTGCGACGGGATCGCGTGCAGGTCCATCGCCCGGTGCGCTTGCGCCCGGTGCAGGAAGATGGTGACCGCTGCGATGGTGATATGGGTTGTGACCAGCGTATAGATCACGATCTGCCACCAGGACAGATCCCAAAGACCGTTGGCGAGCCAGTCGATAGCCGCGTTCAAAACGGCCCAATCGGGAAGCAACATGGGTGAGGTGTCTCTTTCTCAGTGCGCAGCGGCAAAGGCTGCGATGACGGGTTGGATGGATTGTAAGCGGAGGGGTTCAGTCTTACGCCCGTATTTCCCGCAAGGCCTTGATATTACTGGACTTTTTCCCAGATTGCGGCGAAAAAACCGTCCGTGCCGTGGCGGTGCGGCCAGAGCCGCAGGTATTGGCCCGCTTCGCCACTGCAGAGGCTGGCGGCATCGGCGACCTTGGCCTGGTTCAGCAGTTCCAGCACCGGTACCGGCCGGAACTGGCCATGGCCGGCGCTGAACGCCTCGGCAATGGCTTCGTTTTCCTCCCTCAGCATGCTGCAGGTCGCATAGACGATGCGGCCGCCCGGTTTCAGCAGCCGGGCCGCGCTTTCCAGGATGGCCGTCTGCCTGGCAGCCAGTTCCGCGATGCCTTGCTGGGACTGCCGCCATTTCAGGCCGGGATTGCGGCGCAGGGTTCCCAGGCCGGAACACGGCGCGTCGACGATCACGCGGTCGATCTTGCCGGCCAGCCGCTTGATCCGGTCGTCGCGTTCGTGGGCGATGGCGGCCGGGTGCACGTTGCTCAGCTTGCTGCGGGCCAGCCGCGGCTTGAGGTTGTCGAGCCGGTGCGCCGAGGTGTCGAAGGCGTACAGCCGGCCGGTGTTGCGCATCGCCGCGCCCAGGGCCAGGGTCTTGCCGCCGGCGCCGGCGCAGAAGTCCACCACCATCTGGCCGCGGCGGGCATCGGTGATCAACGCCAGCAGCTGCGAACCCTCGTCCTGGATCTCGATGGCGCCGCGGGCAAAGGCATCCAGCTTGGTGAGCGCCGGCTTCCCTTCCACCCGCAAGCCCCAGGGCGAGTACGGGGTGAGGCGGGTGGCGATGCCGGCCAGCTTCAGTTCCTGGCGCACGTCCTCGCGCTTGTCGGTCAGCGCATTGACCCGCAGGTCCAGCGGGGCCGGCTCGTCCAGGCTCTCCACCAGCGGCCAGAACTCTTCCCCCAGCTGTTCCTGCAAGGGCGGCACCAGCCATTCCGGCAGGTTGTGGCGGTGCCGGTCCTGCAGTTCGGAAGGCGGCATGGCATCGCAGGCTTGCAGCCACTCCTTCTCCTGCTCGGTGAGCGCGCCGAGCAGGAAGTCGCGCGGCCCGGCGAAGCCGAGGATGGCCAGCCGCCGCTCGCGCGGGCCGCTGCCGGGGCGCGCCAGGTGCTCGTACAGGAGCTTGCGCCGCACCACCGCATAGGCCGTCTCCGCCAGCGTGGCGCGCTCGCGTGGTCCCAGCGAGCGGTTCTCGCGGAAGTAGCGCTGCACCACGGCGTCGGTCGGGTGGTCGAATTTCAGGACCTGGCCGACCAGTTCGGCGCAGGACTCCAGGATGGCATTCGGATGCATGCGGATTTACAGCGTGGCCAGCAGTTGGGCGATGGCGCGGGGATAGATCAGGTGTTCCTGCGTCAGCACGCGGGCGGAGAGCTCAGCGGCGCTGTCGCCGGGCAGGATGGGCACCACGGCCTGGGCGAGGATGGGGCCGAAATCCAGTTCGGACGTCACCTGGTGCACCGTGGCGCCGTGGACCTTGCAGCCGGCCTCGAGCGCGCGCTGGTGCGTATGCAGGCCTGGGAAGGCCGGCAGCAGCGAGGGGTGGATGTTCAGCAGCCGTCCCTGGTAGCGCGCCACGAAGCCTGGCGTCAGGATGCGCATGAAGCCGGCCAGCACCACCAGGGCCGGCTGGTGGGCGTCGATCGCGCGGGCCAGGGCGGCATCGAAAGACTCGCGGCTGTCGAAGGCCTTGTGGTCGACCACTTCGCTTGCTATGCCCTCGGCGGCGGCCAGCCGCAGGCCACCGGCGTCGGGCCGGTTGCTGATCACGGCCGCCACTTGGGCGAGGTATCGCTTGCGCCAGTTGTCGCGCTCGGCCGCGCGCACAATGGCGGCCATGTTGGAGCCCCCGCCGGAGACGAGGATGACGATGTTCTTCATGGAGCCAGCGATTATCACAGTGACATGAATCCGCTCACCTTGACCGAAGCCCGCGTGCTCGGGACGCTGATGGAAAAGGCCCGCACGGTGCCGGACAGCTACCCGATGTCGCTCAACACGCTGGTGGCCGGCTGCAACCAGCGCAGCAGCCGCGACCCCGTCACCAACCTGAGTGAAGCGCAGGTGCAGGAAGCCCTGGACGGCCTCAAGCGCCGCTCGCTGGCCTTCGCCTCCAGCGGCAACCGGGTGGCCCGCTGGGAACACAACTTCCAGCGCGCCATGGTGGTGCCCGAGCAGTCGGCCGTGCTGCTGGGCCTGCTGCTGCTGCGCGGCCCGCAGACGGCCGGCGAGCTGCGCATCCACAGCGAGCGCTGGTACCGCTTTGCCGACATCTCCTCGGTCGACGCCTTCCTCGACGAAATGCAATCGCGCAACGAGGACAAGGGCGGGCCGCTGGTGGTGCAGCTGCCGCGCGCGGCCGGCGCCCGCGAGGCCCGTTGGGCCCACCTGCTGTGCGGGCCGGTGGATGTATCCAGTCTTGTGGCGACCTCGCCGGACGTGCCAGCATCCGGCAGCGGCCTGGCCGATCGCGTCGCGGCGCTGGAAGCGGAGGTGGCGCAGTTGCGCGCCGCCTTCGCCGACCTGAGCGAGCAACTCGGTTTGTCACAACCTGGACAGCGCGAAACGAACGACCGTGCTTAAATTACCTCACCAAGAAATTTGCCAAAGCAAATTTCCTGGTGGTTTGATCAGTGCGAAGGAGCCCGGCAAAGCCGGATCTCCTTCACAAGGGAGACCGGCCTCCACGATGTTGCGCCCGGTCCATGTATCGCCAGCGAAAAAGGTCACCGCACTGGCAGCTCATGGACCGCGCGGAATAGCATGCAGCGCGTCCCCTTTGTGAAGAGGATCCGGCTTCGCCGGTCCTCTTCACACTGACTAGATAACTCTGAAAAATCGCCTTGGCGATTTTTCAGAGTTAATACTTCGGAGACGACCCATGGATCTTGCCTTCACCCCTGAAGAACAGAAGTTCCGCGAGGACATCCGCGCCTGGGTGCGCGAGAACCTGCCGCAGGACATCGCGCACAAGGTGCACAACGCCCTCCACCTGACGCGTGACGACATGCAGCGCTGGGCCAAGATCCTCGGCAAGAAGGGCTGGCTGGGCTACGGCTGGCCCAAGCAGTTCGGCGGCCCCGGCTGGAGCGCGGTGCAGAAGCACCTGTTCGAAGAGGAAGCGGCCCTGGCCGGCGCGCCGCGCATCGTGCCCTTCGGGCCGGTGATGGTGGCGCCGGTGATCATGGCCTTCGGCTCGCCCGAGCAGCAGCAGCGCTTCCTGCCCGGCATCGCCAGCGGCGAAGTCTGGTGGAGCCAGGGCTACAGCGAGCCGGGCTCGGGCTCCGACCTGGCCTCGCTAAAGACCCGCGCCGAACGCAAGGGCGACAAGTACATCGTCAACGGACAAAAAACGTGGACGACGCTGGCGCAGTACGGCGAGTGGATCTTCTGCCTGGTGCGCACCTCCACCGAAGGCAAGCCGCAGACCGGCATCTCCTTCCTGTTGATCGACATGAAGTCGCCCGGTGTCACGGTGCGGCCGATCACCATGCTGGACGGCAGCCAGGAGGTGAACGAAGTCTTCTTCGACAACGTCGAAGTGCCGGCGGCGAACCTGATCGGCGAAGAGAACAAGGGCTGGACCTACGCCAAGCACCTGCTGTCGCACGAACGCACCAACATCGCCGACGTCAACCGCGCCAAGCGCGAGCTGGAGCGGCTCAAGCGCATCGCGAAGGCGGAAGGCGTGTACGGCGACCAGCGCTTCCGCGACGAGATCGCCAAGCTCGAAGTGGACGTGGTGGCGCTGGAAATGCTGGTGCTGCGCGTGCTTTCCGCCGAGAAATCGGGCAAGAACCCGCTGGACATCGCCGCCCTGCTGAAGATCAAGGGCAGCGAGATCCAGCAGCGCTACAGCGAGTTGATGATGCTGGCCGCCGGCCCTTATGCCGTGCCCTTCATCCAGGAAGCGATGGAAGCCGGCTACCAGGGCGACTACGTTGGCGCGGCCCATGTCGCACCGCTGGCCGCGACCTACTTCAACATGCGCAAGACCACCATCTACGGCGGTTCCAACGAGGTACAGCGCAACATCGTTTCCCAAACGGTGCTGGGCTGAAAGGAGCAGGACATGGACTTCAATTTCAGCGACGACCAGGAACAGCTGCGCGACGCGGTGCGCAAGTGGGTGGACCGCAGCTACGGCTTCGAGCGCCGGCAGGGCATCGTGAAGGCGGGCGGCTTCGATCGCGCGGGCTACGGCGAGCTGGCCGAACTGGGGCTCACGGGCCTCTACGTGGCCGAGGAGCACGGCGGCATGGCCATGGGCCCGGTCGAGGCGATGGTGGCGATGGAGGAACTGGGCCGCGGCATCGTGCTGGAGCCGCTGGCGCAGACGCTGGTCGCGAGCGGCGTGCTTGGCGGCTACGCGCCCGCGACGGTGCAGGCGCGGTGGCTGCCGAAGATCGCAGCGGGCGAAGCGCTGGTGGTGCTGGCGCAGCAGGAGCGCAAGGGGCGCTGGCGCCTCGACGCGGTTGAAACGCAGGCGGCGCAGGCCGGCAGCGACTGGACCGTCACCGGCGACAAGAGCGTGGTGCCGGCGGGCGACCAGGCCGATGCCTTCCTGGTGCCGGCCCGCACCGGCGGCAAGATCGCGCTGTTCCTGGTGGAGCGCGGCGCCCAGGGCGTGAAGACCCGCGGCTACAGCACGATCGATGGCGCCCGCGCCGCCGAAGTCGGCTTCCGCGACGCGGCCGCCACCCTGGTGACGACCGACGGCCTGCCGGCCATCGAACACGGAGTGGACATCGGCATCGCCGCCACCTGCGCCGAAGCCGTGGGCGTGCTGGACAAGACCATGGAAGTCACCGCCGAATACATGAACACGCGCAAGCAGTTCGGCGTGACGCTGGCCACCTTCCAGGCCCTGCGGCATCGCATGGCCGACATGAAGATGCAGCTGGAACTGGCCCGCTCGATGAGCTACTACGCCTCGCTCAAGCTGAATGCGCCGGCCGAGGAGCGGCGGCGCGCGATGTCGCGCGCCAAGTACCAGCTGGGCGTGTCCATGCGCTTCATCGGCCAGAACTCGGTGCAGCTGCACGGCGGCATCGGCGTCACAGACGAATACATCGGCAGCCATTACTTCAAGAAGCTCACGCAGATGGAGCTGACTTACGGGGATACCCTGCACCACCTGGGCGAGGTCTCCGAAAGAATGCAGGACACGGCGGGCGTCTTCGCCTGACGCGCCCAGCGCAGCCAACGCCCGCAGCCGCGGGCGTTTCCTATTCGAGAGGAGACAAAAGAACATGACATCCACACGCCGCCAGTTCATCGCGCTCACGGGCGCCCTGCTTGCCACTGCCTGCGCCACCGGCCCCTCCATGACCGAGCTTCCGCCCATCGTCTTCGTCCACGGCAACGGCGACAGCGCCTCCATCTGGCAGACCACCCTGTGGCGCTTCGAATCGAACGGCTGGCCGCGCAGCCGCCTGCACGCGATCGAGCTGCCCTACCCGCTGGCGCGCGACGACGACGGCAAGCCGCAACCCGGCCGCACGTCGACCGCCGAACACATGGCCTTCCTCAGCGCGGAGGTCGACCGGATGCTGCAGGCCACCGGCGCGCAGAAGGTGGTGCTGGTCGGCAACTCGCGCGGCGGCAACGCCATCCGCAACTACGTGCAGAACGGCGGCGGCGCCGCCAAGGTCAGCCACGCCATCCTGGGCGGCGTGCCGAACCACGGCATCTGGATGTCGATTCCTGGCCTGTCGGCGGGCAGCGAGTTCTCCGGCTCCGGCCCGTTCGTGCTGGCCCTGAACACGCCCAAGAACGCAAGCGGCGACGAGGTGTCCGGCCCGGTGCGCTGGCTCACGATCCGTTCCGACAACAACGACAAGTACGCGCAACCGGACGGCCAGTGGCTCGGCAAGAAGGGCGTGGCGACAGGCATCGGCTACGACGCGCCGGCCCTGAAGGGCGCGACCAATGTGGTGCTGCCGCGGGTGGACCACCGCGAGACGGCGTTCTCGGCGGCCGCCTTTGCCGCTGCCCACCGTTTCATCACCGGCCGGGCGCCGGCCACGCTGGAGGTGCTGCCCGAGCAGCGGGTCGTGCTGGCCGGCAAGGTCACGGGCCTGGGGTTGTCATCCACCGACCCGGCCAGCGGATCGTTTGCCAACAACCTGCCGCTGGCGGGCGCGCAGCTGCGCATCTACACGATCGATGCCGGCACCGCGCTGCGCGAGCGGCCGACGGCAGCTTACGAAACGACGGTGGGCGCCGACGGCCGCTGGGGCCCGTTCGAGGCCACCGAGGGCACGCGCTACGAGTTCGTCATCAGCGCGCCGGGCTATGCCACCACGCACATCTACCGCAGCCCCTTCCCCCGCTCCAGCGACGTCGTGAACATGCGGCCGGAGCGGGTTCCGGCGGCGGACCAGAGCGCCCCGGCGCTGGTCATCCTGAACCGTCCGCGCGGCTACCTGGACCCGACGCGCGACCAGATGTCCTTCGACGGCCAGAGCCCGCCGCCCGGCGCGCTCCCCGGCGCCGGCGTCGCCACCTCGCGCATCAAGCCCGAGGGGCAGCAGCGGACGGTGGTGGCGGAGTTCAATGGCGAGCGGGTGGTGGGGCGCAGCTGGCCGCTGGCGGGGAATGAGGTGGCGGTGCTCGAACTGACGTACTAGGCCGTTTGCTGGAACGCGCGGAATAACATGCAGCGCGTTCCCCCTTGTGAAGAGGATCCGGCTTTGCCGGTCCTCTTCACACTGATCAGGCGACTGGAAAAAATCGCGTAGCGTTTTTTTCCAGTCAATGACCTATGCGTCGTGCAGCCGCGAGTGCCTGGGCAGGTG
>JAQGMU010000187.1 GCA_028292195.1 Ramlibacter sp.
GGTACAGCGGCGGCCGCGCGACGTAGACGTTGCCCGAGTCGATGAGCTTGGGGAAGTGGCGGAAGAACAGCGTCAGCAGCAGCACCTGGATGTGCGAGCCGTCGACGTCGGCGTCCGACAGGATGCAGATCTTGCCGTAGCGCAGGCCCGTCAGGTCTGGCGTGTCGCCGGGGCCATGCGGGTCGACGCCGATCGCCACCGAGATGTCGTGGATCTCGTTGTTGGCGAACAGGCGGTCGCGCTCCACTTCCCAGGTATTGAGCACCTTGCCGCGCAGCGGCAGGATCGCCTGCGACTCCTTGTCGCGGCCCATCTTGGCGCTGCCGCCGGCGGAGTCGCCTTCCACCAGGAAGAGTTCGTTGTGGTTGAGGTCCTTGCTCTCGCAGTCCGTCAGCTTGCCGGGGAGCACGGCGACGCCGGAGCCCTTGCGCTTCTCCACCTTCTGGCCGGCCTTCTGGCGCGACTGGGCGGCGCGGATGGCCAGCTCGGCGAGCTTCTTGCCGTAGTCGACGTGCTGGTTCAGCCAGAGTTCGAGCGCAGGCCGCACGAAGGAGGACACGAGCCGGACCGCGTCGCGCGAGTTCAGCCGTTCCTTGATCTGGCCCTGGAATTGCGGGTCCAGAACTTTCGCCGACAGCACATACGAAGCGCGGGCGAACACGTCTTCCGGCAGCAGCTTCACGCCCTTGGGCTGCAGGTTGTGCAGCTCGATGAAGCTCTTGACGGCGTTGAACAGGCCGTCGCGCAACCCGCTTTCGTGGGTGCCGCCGGCGGAGGTGGGAATCAGGTTGACGTAGCTTTCGCGCACCGGCTGGCCGTCTTCGGTGAAGGCCACGCACCAGGAGGCACCCTCGCCTTCGGCGAAGTTGTCCTTTTCGTTCGAGTTCTTGTCGGCGAATCCTTCGCCCTCGAACAGCGGGATCACCGGGTCGCCGGTGAGCGTCTGCATCAGGTAATCGCGCAGGCCGCCCTTGTACTGCCAGGTCTGCGTTTCCTTCTTCTTTTCGTCGGTGAGCGACACCGTCACGCCCGGCATCAGCACTGCCTTGCTGCGCAGCAGGTGGGCCAGTTCCGCCATCGGCAGCGCGGTGGTCTCGAAGTACTTGGGGTCGGGCCAGACGCGCACCGTGGTGCCCTGCTTGCGGTCGTCGGGGCCGGCCTTGCGCACCTTCAGCGGCTCCACGACGTCGCCGCCGGAGAACACGATGGTGGCCACCTGGCCGTCGCGGTAGACCGTGGCCTCCAGCCGCCTGGCCAGCGCGTTGGTGACCGAGACGCCGACGCCGTGCAGGCCGCCGGAGAAGCTGTAGGCCCCGCCCTTGCCCTTGTCGAACTTGCCGCCGGCGTGCAGGCGGGTGAAGACCAGTTCGATGACGGGCGCCTTCTCCTCGGGGTGCAGGCCGAACGGGATGCCGCGGCCGTCGTCCTCGATGCTGGTCGAGCCGTCGGCGTGCAGGAAGACGCGGATGCGCTTGCCGTAACCGCCCAGCGCTTCGTCGGCGGCGTTATCCAGCACCTCCTGCACGGTGTGCAGGGGCGTGTCGGTCCGGGTGTACATGCCGGGGCGCTGCTTGACGGGCTCGAGGCCCTTCAGCACCCGGATGGAGCCTTCGGAGTAGTCAGATGGTTTCGTGGCCATAGGGAGGGGCATTGTAGACGCCGGGCGGCCAAACACTGGATGCCCATCCAGCCCGCCTGGATTCATGAGCGTGCGGCATCAATGTCCCCCAAACATTTCAACAGGGTTGTCAGCGGCGCGGCAAGCACCGTTGCATCCTGTTGGCTACAGTCGCCCGATGCAAACCGCCGCCCCCAAGCTCTCGATGGTGCAGGTTCTCGCCTGCGGCGCCATGATCGTCACGCTGTCCATGGGCATCCGCCACGGTTTCGGACTGTGGCTGCAACCCATCACCCAGGCCCAGGGCTGGACGCGCGAGACCTTCGCCTTCGCCCTGGCCATCCAGAACCTGGCCTGGGGCGTCACCGGCATCTTCGCCGGCATGCTGGCCGACCGCTTCGGCGCTTTCCGGGTGCTGATCATGGGTGCCGTGCTCTACGCGCTGGGCCTGGCCGGGATGGCGCTGGCGCCCAATGCCTTCGTCTTCACCCTGACCACCGGCGTGCTGATAGGCGCGGCCCAGGCCGGCACCACCTATGCCGTGATCTACGGCATCATCGGCCGCCAGATCCCCGCGGAACGGCGCTCCTGGGCGATGGGCGTGGCGGCGGCGGCCGGCTCCTTCGGCCAGTTCCTGATGGTGCCGATCGAGGGTCAGCTGATCACGCGCTTCGGCTGGCACACCGCCTTGATGCTGCTGGCCGCCGTGGTGCTGGTGATCGTGCCGCTCGCCTTCGGACTGCGCGAACCGAAGCGCGCCGGCGGTGGCGTGGCGGCGCGCGACCAGACCATCGCGCAGGCCGTCGCCGAGGCCTTCCGCTACCCGAGCTTCGGCCTGTTGATGGCCGGCTACTTCGTCTGCGGCTTCCAGGTCGTGTTCATCGGCGTCCACATGCCGAGCTACCTCAAGGACAAGGGCCTGTCGCCCGAAGTCGCGAGCTACGCGCTGGCGCTGATCGGTCTTTTCAACGTGTTCGGTACTTATGTGGCGGGCACGCTCGGGCAGCGGCTGGCCAAGCGAAAGATTCTGTCGGCCATCTATTTCGGCCGCGCCATCGCGATCTCGCTGTTCCTGATAGTGCCAATCTCGCCGGTCAGCGTGTATGTGTTCGCCAGCGTGATGGGCTTCCTCTGGCTGTCGACGGTGCCGCCGACAAACGCGCT
>JAQGMU010000188.1 GCA_028292195.1 Ramlibacter sp.
GACATGGCCGGCGGCTTCGCGGTGATCAAGGACGTGCTGAAGACGGTGGTGTTCCGGCTCGCGCGCTGGCGCAATGCCAACGACCCCTTCGGCACCTGCGCCAGCCCGATTCCCGAGCGCATCATCACCCGCCCGCCGAGCGCCGAACTGCGGCCGGACCAGACCGACCAGGACAGCCTGCCGCCCTACGAGATCCTGGACGCCATCCTGACCCGCTACATGGAAAACGACCAGGGGGTGGAGGAGATCGTGGCCCAGGGCTTCGACCGCGCCGTGGTGGAGCGGGTGGCGCGCCTGATCCGCGTCAACGAATACAAGCGGCGCCAGGCGCCCGTGGGGATCCGCGTGACGCACCGCAGCTTCGGGAAAGATTGGCGGTATCCTATTACCGGCAAGTTCCGCGCGTAGACGCAGCCGACAACGACATTCCCTGGAGAGAGAGCCCATGAAACAGATCACCGCCATCGTCAAGCCCTTCAAGCTGGAGGAGGTCCGCGAAGGGCTGGCCGAATGCGGCGTGACCGGGCTGACGGTCACCGAGGTCAAGGGCTTCGGCCGCCAGAAGGGCCACACCGAGCTCTATCGCGGCGCCGAGTACGTGGTGGACTTCCTGCCCAAGGTGAAGGTGGAAGTGGTGGTGAAGGACGACGACGTCGACCGCTGCATCGAAGCCATCATCAAGGCCGCCCGCACCGGCAAGATCGGCGACGGCAAGATCTTCATCACCAGCGTCGAACGCATCGTCCGCATCCGCACCGGCGAACTGGACGAAAGCGCCGTGTAGGCTGGGGTCGCGGACCCCGGCGCTGCCGCATCAGATCTGCGAAAGATCCATCCGCCGCGGGTTGGGGCCGACCTCTTCGACCAGCTTCGCCAGCACCACCCCGGGCTCCGCACCCACCGTCAGCATCTTCATTTGCCGGTCGTCCATGAAACCCTGCTGCACGCCCTCGCGCAGGAACGACAGCAGCGACTGGTAGTACCCGCCCGTGTCCAGCAGGCCTATCGGTTTCTCGTGGAAGCCCACGTGGCGCCAGGTCCAGGCCTCGAAGAATTCCTCGAAGGTGCCGATGCCGCCCGGCAGGGCCAGGAAGGCGTCGGCGCGCTCGGCCATCATGCCCTTGCGCTGGTGCATGTTGTCGACGATGTGCAGCTCGGTGCAATCGCGCCTGGCCCATTCGCGCTCCACCATCGCGTGCGGAATGACACCGACCACGCGGGCGCCGGCCGCCAGCGCCGCGCCGGCCAGCACGCCCATCAGCCCGTTGTTGCCGCCACCGTAGACCAGCTGGCCGCCGTGTTCGCCGATCCAGCGGCCGACTTCCACCGCCACTTGCGCAAAGCGCGGGTCGGCGCCGGGGCGCGAGCCGCAATACACGCAGATCGAGAAGGCGGGCTTCATGCGGCGAAGCGCTGCACCAGCGCCGCGATCCAGATGCCGGCCGAAATCAGCAGCGCCAGCAGCACGGCGGCGCTGCCCATGTCCTTGGCCTGCTTGGACAGCGGATGCCGCTCCAGCCCGATGCGGTCGATGGCGGTTTCGACCGCGGTGTTCAGCAGCTCCACGATCATCAGCAGCAGCACCGAGCCGGCCAGCAGCGCCACTTCGACCCACGTGCGTCCCAGCCAGAAGGCCAGCGGCACCAGCACGATTGCGCAGATGGCTTCCTGGCGGAACGCCGTCTCGCCCCAGCCCGCGCGCAGCCCCGCCAGCGAATAGCCGGCGGCATGCCACACGCGGCTCAGGCCGGAGCGCAGTTTCTGGGGGTTGACGATCTCGTTCATGGCGTCGGGGGCGGGCGTCATGGAGCGATTGTCTCCGAGGCCGGGCGGGGCGCCGCCAGCGGAGCATCCACCAGCCGCGTGCCGGCGAGCTCGTCGTGCCAGAACTGCCGCTGCGGATGGAAGCGCGACAGCAGCGCCCAGAACACCACCCAGCCCAGGAAGATCACGCCCAGCTCGGACAGGGTGAACTTGCGCGAGGCCAGCGCGGCCAGCGGCGGCAGCACCCAGATGGCGCAGTAGGCGAAACGCAGGACGGCGCGGCCCTGCGTCAGCCGCCGGCCATGGCGGTCGACGATGGCGATGCGCCATGTCTTCATGGCCAGCGTCTGCCCCCGGGACCAGAAGAAGGCGAAGTACACGCCCAGCACGGCCAGCAGGAAGCCCTGCAGCAGCCACTTGCGCGGGTCGATGCCGCTGCGCATCTGGATGGCGACGGAAAAGAGCAGGGTGGCGATCAGGGCCACGGCAAACAGCAGCAGGCCCTCGTAGAGCCAGCACGCCATGCGGCGGCGCAGGCTGGGCGCGGCCAGCGGGTCGGAAGCGGTCAAGGCTGGATGGGGAGCGTGCCCGGCTGGGGCAGCAGGGTGTTGTGGTCGATCTTGTCCGGCGCCACCGCGATGCGCGGCGTGCCGCTGTCCGGTTTCTTCGACTTGGGCACGGTGGTGAGCTTTTGCGACGGCACCGGCCGCACGGCCGCCGCGGTGGGCGGCACGGGCTTGGCGGCCCCGGCGGCCAGTTTGCTTTTTTCTTCCGGCGGCAGGGCCTGGTAGGCCTCCCACTTGGCGCGTTTGTCGTCGGTGGGCAGCGCCTGCGCTTCGGCGAAATTCAGCCGTGCCTGGGTGCGCTGCTGCGGCGACAGCGCCGCCCATTCCGCCATGCGGCTGTGCAGGCGGGCCTGCTCGCCAGGCGGCATGGTGGGGAAGTTGGCCGACACCGCCAGCCATTTGCGCTTGTGCGCCTCGCCCAGGCGGCTCCAGGTGATGGCCAGCGGCTCCAGCGCCTGTTTCTGGGCCGGGCTCAGCTCGGCCCAGGTGGGGGTGGCTTCGGCCTTGGGCACGGGCGCCGTGCGCGGCTGGCTGGGGCGCGGCGCCGCGTGGGTCGACACGGAGGGCTTGGTCGGCTGCGGCGCCGGCACCGGATCAGCCGCCCAGGCCAGGCCGCCAGCGCATGCCGCGGCCAGCAGGGCGGCGGCGAGGAGGTGCCTGGCTGGCAGGGGTGGCGTCATGTCCGGGCAGCTGGCTATTCGCGGCCGGACTTCAGGAACTGGACGAAGCCCGGGTCGGCGTAGGCGGCCGGCGGCAGGTCGTCGGTCAGCAGGGCGGCATCCACTTCCGCGATCTCACTGGCGCGGCGGTCGTTCTGGCCCGAGTGAAGGAGCACCAGGCCGGCGACCAGGGCCACGAGCGGCAGCACGGAAGCGATGCGGTTCCAGACGCTCAGGCGTTCGCCGAGTGTGGCGGCGCCGCCACGGCCGATGAGGACCGGGGCATGGACTTCCGCGAGCTTGCGGGCTTCCAGCGCCCGCACGCGGGCGGCGCGCAGGCGTTCCCGCACTTCGTAGCTCAGCTCGTCCGTGCCCGCGGAAAGGCGCGCGGCCACCGCGCGGCCGAACCGGTCCGCCGGGCGCGAGAACTGGGGGGCGATGGTGGTCATGGTTGTATTCCCTTTGCCTTCAGTGCTTTGCTGAGGGCGGCGACCGCCCGCGAACAGTGCGTCTTGACACTGCCCTCGGAGCAGCCCATGGCCGCCGCCGTCTCGGCCACGTCCATGTCCTCCCAGTAACGCATCAAAAACGCTTCGCGTTGACGGGCGGGCAATTCGAGGATCTCGGTTTCGATCTCTCGCAAGATCTGCGCCCGCCGGGTGGAGTCTTCCGCGCTCTCAACCTGCTGAGACTGGTCGGCCGAGGAATAAGTTTCCAGCAGGTCGAAATCCCCGTCCTCCGAGCTGGATTCGAAATCGCTCAGGTTGGAGAACAGGGCCTTGCGGGTCTTCTGCCGGCGAAACCAGTCCAGCGTGCAGTTGGACAGGATGCGCTGGAACAGCATCGGCAGCTCGTTGATCGGCTTGTCGGCGTAGTGCTCGGCCAGCTTCATCATGCTGTCCTGCACGATGTCCAGTGCCGATTCCTCCTCGCGGACGTGGTACACGGTCCGCTTGAAAGCCCGTTTTTCGACGCTCTGCAGGAAGTCGGAGAGTTCGCGTTCGGTAGCCAAGGAGTCGGTCGGGCGGGAGGTGGAAGGCGGATGGTGGGCCGGTGCGGCACGGGGCGCGGCACCGGTTGGGCAGCCGGAAATTATGGCATCGCCGGGCCGGCCGGTTGGGCAAGTTCTGCTGCAGTGCGATAATGCGGGCGCAAGTCAAAAGGCAAACGAGCCCGGATCCGGCGGTGCAATCAGCCCGCCCATGGCCCGAGGTTCTAAGTTCCGACACAGCTTCACGAGAGCGTGTGAAGGAGCACCCAAGGTTTTTCGCTTCCGAAATCCGAAAGGTTCATCATGGAAATCTCCCGCACGGAGCTCAGCTCCGCGGCCGCCGCCTCCGGCGGCCAAAGCCAGGACCTCCGCGGCGCCGAAATCCTCATCAAGGCCCTCCAGGCCGAGGGCGTGAAGTACGTCTGGGGTTACCCGGGCGGCGCGGTGCTGCACATCTACGACGCGTTCTACAAGCAGGACACCATCCAGCACGTGCTGGTGCGCCACGAGCAGGCGGCGGTGCACGCGGCCGACGGCTATGCCCGCGCCACCGGCGACGTCGGCGTGGCGCTGGTCACCTCCGGCCCGGGCGTCACCAATGCCGTCACCGGCATCGCCACCGCGTACATGGACTCGATCCCGATGGTGATCATCACCGGGCAGGTGCCGACGGCGGCGATCGGCCTCGACGCCTTCCAGGAATGCGACACGGTCGGCATCACGCGGCCCATCGTCAAGCACAACTTCCTGGTGAAGGACGTGCGCAACCTGGCCGACGTGATGAAGAAGGCCTTCCACATCGCCCGCAGCGGCCGCCCCGGCCCGGTGGTGGTGGACATCCCGAAGGACGTGTCGTTCAACAAGACGCCGTACACGGGCTACCCGACGCACATCGAGATGCGTTCGTACAAGCCGGTGCACAAGGGCCACGGCGGCCAGATCCGCAAGGCCGTGCAGCTGCTGATGAACGCCAAGCGGCCCTACATCTACACCGGCGGCGGCGTGGTCCTGGGCAACGCCACCGACGAACTGCGCACGCTGGCGAACCTGCTCGGCTACCCGGTCACCAACACCCTGATGGGCCTGGGCGCCATTCCCGGCACCGATCCCAAGTTCCTGGGCATGCTGGGCATGCACGGCACGATCGAGGCCAACAACGCCATGCAGCACTGCGACGTGCTGCTGGCCGTGGGCGCGCGCTTCGACGACCGCGTGATCGGCAACCCCAAACACTTTGCCTCCAGTGACCGCAGGATCATCCACATCGACGTCGATCCTTCCAGCATCTCCAAGCGGGTGAAGGTCGACATCCCGATCGTGGGCGACGTCAAGGACGTGCTGGCCGACCTGATCGCCACCATCCGCGAGGCCGGCGCCAAGCCGGACGCGGGCGCGCTGGGCGCGTGGTGGGAGCAGATCGACGCCTGGCGCAAGCGCGACTGCCTGCGCTACGACCGCGGCAACAAGGACGTGATCAAGCCGCAGCGCGTGATCGAGGCGCTCTACAACATGACCAAGGACGTCGAGGCCTACATCACGTCCGACGTCGGCCAGCACCAGATGTGGGCCGCGCAGTACTACAAGTTCCCGGAGCCGCGCCGCTGGATCAACTCCGGCGGCCTGGGCACCATGGGCGTGGGCATTCCCTACGCCATGGGCATCAAGCTGGCCAAGCCGGACGCCGAGGTGTACTGCGTGACGGGCGAGGGCTCGGTGCAGATGTGCATCCAGGAACTCTCGACCTGCCTGCAATACAACACGCCGATCAAGATCATCTCGCTGAACAACCGCTACCTGGGCATGGTGCGGCAGTGGCAGCAACTCGATTACGAGGGCCGCTACAGCCACAGCTACATGGACGCGCTGCCCAACTTCGTGAAGCTGGCCGAGGCCTATGGCCACGTCGGCATGCTGATCGAGAAGCCGCAGGACATCGAGCCGGCGCTGCGGGAAGCCCGCAAGCTGAAGGACCGCACGGTGTTCATGGACTTCCGCACCGACCCGACCGAAAACGTCTGGCCGATGGTGAAGGCGGGGCAGGGCATCACGGAGATGCTGCTGGGATCCGAAGACCTGTAAATCCACCCCGTCATCCGCCCTCCGCGGATGACGGATACCGAAGACGAATCTATTGCCCGCCGAGCCCACTACTTACCGGTAGCGGGGGAGGGCGGCGAAAAGAGGAATCGCAGACATGAAGCACATCATTGCCGTGCTGCTCGAAAACGAGCCCGGCGCACTCTCCCGCGTCGTGGGCCTGTTCTCGGCCCGCGGCTACAACATCGAATCGCTCACCGTGGCGCCGACGGAAGACCCGTCGCTGTCGCGCATGACGATACAGACCACGGGCTCCGACGACGTGATCGAGCAG
>JAQGMU010000228.1 GCA_028292195.1 Ramlibacter sp.
AGATGAGCGCCAAGGGCCTGGGCGCCTCGGCCGTCGTCGACGACAGCGGCCGGGTGCTGGGCATCTTCACCGACGGCGACCTGCGCCGGCTGATCGAGCAGGGCATCGACCTGCGCGCCATGAAGGCACGCGACGTCATGCACCCGGCCCCGCGGACCATCCGCAACAATGCGCTGGCGGCCGAAGCGGCGCAGCTGATGGAGCAGTTCCGAATCACCAGCGTGCTGGTGGTCGACGCCGACGACATCATCTGCGGCGCCGTCAACAGCAACGACCTGATGCGGGCTAAAGTCATTTGATGCAGGATCCCGTCCTCAGCTTCGCCCCCGAGCTGCTGCTCGCCGCGCAAGGCATCAAGATCGCCTTCTTCGACATCGACGGCGTCATGACCGACGGCGGCGTGCTGTTCACCGAGGAAGGCGAAACCATCAAGCGCTTCAACATCCTCGACGGCCTGGGGCTGAAGCTGCTGCAGCGCGCCGGCATCGCGCCGGCCGTGATCACCGGCCGCGACTCGCCGCCGCTGCGCAAGCGCCTGCAGGCGCTGGGCGTGACCCAGGTTCACTACGGCACCGAGGACAAGCGCCCGGCCGCCGAAAGCGTGCTGGCCTCGCTGGGCCTGGACTGGTCGCAGGCCGCCGCCATCGGCGACGACTGGCCGGACCTGCCGGTGCTGCGCCGCTGCGCGCTGCCGGTGGCGCCGCCCAACGCGCATGCCGAAGTGCGCGGCATCGCCCGCTACGTCACCCAGGCGGCGGCCGGCCACGGCGCGGCCCGCGAGTTCTGCGACCTGCTGCTGGCCGGCTCCGGGCAGTACGCGCGGCTGCTGGAGGACTATCGGTGACGAGGAAGCGCGGTTACGGCCGCGCCTGGGACCGCCTCACCATCTACCTGCCGGTCATCCTGATGGGCGTGCTGGCGCTGGGCACCTACTGGCTGGCGCGCAGCACCCCGACGGCGCCCAGGGCCTCGGCGCAGCGCGCCCCCACGCACGACCCGGACTACTTCCTGCGCGGCTTCTCGGTGAAGACGTTCGATCCGAGCGGGCGCATGAAGAGCGAGCTGAACGGGACCGAGGCGCACCACTTCCCCGATACCGACACGATGGAGATCGCGCAGCCGCGCATGCGCAGCTACAACGAAACGGGCGCGCTCACGGTGGCCACCGCCAACCGCGCCATCAGCAACGGCGACGGCTCGGAAGTGCAGCTGTTCGGCAATGCGGTGGTCACCCGCGAGGGCAATGACGCCCAGGGCCGGCCGCAGCCGAAGATGGAAATCCGCAGCGAGTTCCTGCATGCCTACGCCAACAGCGAGAAGCTCAAGACCAACAAGCCGGTGACGCTCAAGCGCGGCGACGACGTGTTCGAGGGCGACAGCATGGACTACGACAACCTGGACCGCGTCCTCGAGCTGAACGGCCGGGTGCGCGGCGTGTTGCAACCGCGCGTGGCTGCCAGTGCGCACTGAAGCGGTGGACCGGCTCGCCTTCATCACCGGCGCCTCCAGCGGCATCGGCCAGGCGCTGGCCTGGCGCTACCACCAGGCCGGCTGGCGGCTGGCGCTGGTGGCCCGGCGCACCGGCGAGATCTCGGCCTGGGCCGAGGCCAAAGGCATCCCGGCCGGCCGCTGGCGGGTCTACGGCGCCGATGTCGCCGACACCGACAGCATCGTCGCCGCCGGCCAGGCTTGCATCGCCCAGCAGGGCCTGCCGGACGTGGTGATCGCCAATGCGGGCATCAGCGTGGGCGTGGACACGGCGGAACGGGAAGATATAGCCGTGATCGCCCGCACCTTCGCCACCAACAACGTCGGCCTGGCGGCCACCTTCCACCCCTTCGTGGGCGCGATGCGGGCGCGCGGCAGCGGCCGGCTGGTCGGCATCGCCAGCGTCGCGGCCATCCGCGGGCTGCCCGGGCACGGCGCCTATTGCGCCAGCAAGGCGGCAGTGGTGAGCTATTGCGAGAGCCTGCGCGGGGAACTGCGGGGCAGCGGCGTGAAGGTGGTAACCCTCGCGCCGGGCTACGTCGACACCCCGCTCACGCGGCAGAACCGTTACGGCATGCCGTTCCTGATGCAGGCCGGGGACTTCGCCACTGCCGCCTTCCGCGCCATCGAGGGCGGAGTGAGCTACCGGGTGATTCCCTGGCAGATGGGGGTGGTGGCGAAGCTGTTGCGGGTGCTGCCGAATGCGCTGTACGACCGCTTGCTGGCCGGGCGGGCGCGCAAGCAGCGTTCCCCGTAGATACTGTTATCCAGGTCAAGCTCCGTGAAGCGCGGAATTGAAGGGCCGCCCTGACTTCAGTACTCCGTACGCAATGGCAACGAGCTTGCGCATCACGGCGCCGATGATCAGCATCGGGGGCTTTCCGGCAGCCGCCAGGCGGCCTGCGAATGCCTTGCCCCAAGCGGTCTTGCTCATGGCCACGACAGCCGGCATGTAGAGCGTGCCTCGAATGTTGCTGTGCCCCTTCTTGGACAGCCGCGGCTTGCCTCTCACGCTCGTGCCCGACTCGCGCCGACTGGTGTCCAGGCCCGCGAAGGCCACCGCCTGCTTGCTGCTGTCAAATCGCAGGTCGCCTCCGTAATAGCTCAGCAGCATCCCTGAGACGACCTTGCCGATGCCCGGCACGGTTTGAAGCAGCTGACGTTGCTCCTTCAGCGTCGGATCGCTGTCGATGTGGTCGTGAATCTGCCGCTCGATCTGCGCGATCTGCTCGTCCAGCATCACAATGACCTTGTCGATGCTTTCCAGCACGCGCGGTTCCGAAGCGCTGTCACGGCGATTGAGCTCCTCGGTGCGCAGTTCGATCAAGGCCTCACGCCTGCGCACCAGTGCGCGCAAACCGCGAACCGCCTTGGAAGGTGCCTGCCAGCGCGGGGGATCGCGTTCGGCACAGAACCTTGCGATCACCCGAGCGTCCAGTCTGTCAGTCTTGCTGCGCTCGCCCAGCGACTCCCCGAACTTCCTGATCAGCACCGGGTTCACCACACTCACCTCGAAGCCGGCATCCACCAGAAATTCCGCCAAGGCCTCCCAATAGGCACCAGTGGCTTCCATGCAGATGTGCGCCTGCGTCACGCCGTGCTTGGCTAACCACGCAGCCAGCTCCGCGAAGCCCTTGCGGCTGTTCGCGATGATCTTGTCACGGAACTCTCCTTGCTCGCGCAGCAGCGCCACGTCTAGCTTGGCTTTGGACACATCGATGCCGACCTTGTCCACTTTCTTCTCTTGCGCCATCTCTGATCAACCTTGTGAATGCGGGCTCCGGTCGTGCCGGGCTGAAAGATACTGTCCGATCTTTGGAGACGGACAAGAGAAAGAGAAGCGGGTGCCGCAGGATCTACGACACAGGTTCAAAGACCAAAGGGTGGGTACGGCGTGCACCCGCTTCCGGGTTGCCCCGAACTCGAGATTGAGAGAATACAAGGGTGGGTTCGCGAAGCGACCCCACCGGTGGGGTTCGCTCCGCGAAACCCACCCTTCTATGACGGGTGTTTTGTCAACTGCTGATCGTCCTGCTCGGCCTCGGGCTGCTTGACGGTTGCCGACTCGGGGCGCAATCTCTTGGTCATCCTGTCGTGGACGTCTTCGACGTCGC
>JAQGMU010000229.1 GCA_028292195.1 Ramlibacter sp.
GCGATGCCGAAGTACCAGAGCATCAGCTGCACCAGCGTCGGCACGTTGCGGTGGTAGGAAACGTAGGCCTCGACGACGCGCTGCCCGATCCGGCTCGGCGTCAGGCGCACCGTCAGCAGCACCAGGGCCAGCGTCATGGCCAGCAGCCAGGAGCCGCCGGCGATCAGCAGCGTGGTGCGCAGCCCGTGCAGCAGCATCGCGCCGAACTCGGGGTTCAGCAGGATGGCCAGCAGGTTGAAGTCCTTCACGGCGTGCTCCGCGCTGTTCGTGCGATCAGGCCTGCGGCTGCTGCGGGCGCGCGGTGGAGAGGCCGCCCGGCACCTGCAGCGTCGGCGTGATCTCCATGTGGCCGACGTTCACCGCGATGGGCGCGGCGATGGCGAAGGCGATCGCCGCGGCGATGTCCTCGGCCTGCGGCAGCTCAAAGCCCTCGACGAAGCGCTCGTAGGTCTCCTTCGAGTCGCCGTGCACGTGGGCGAAGATGTCGGTGGCCACGCGGCCGGGACAGATCTCCGTGACCCGCACGCGCTTGCCGAAGGCGTCGATGCGCAACTGGCGCGACAGCATGCTGATCGCCGCCTTGGTCGCGTGGTAGGTGGAGTTGCCGTTGAAGTTGTAGGCGGCGGCGATGGAACTGATGTTGACCACGTGGCCGCGGTCGCGTTGCACCATGCCGGGCACCACCAGCCGGCACAGGTGCAGCACCGCGCGCAGGTTGACGTCCACCAGCAGGTCGATGTCTTCGGCGGTGGCTTGCAGGATGGAGCGCGGGCGGTCGACGCCGGCGTTGTTCACCAGGATGTCGAACGGCACCTCCTGCGCCAGCCGCGTCACGCCTTCCAGGTCGGTGACGTCCAGCACGTGCGGGATGCAGCCGGTGCGCTCCGCCAGCGCGAGCAGGCTGTCGCGCGAACGGGCGATGGCATGCACCTGCAGGCCTTCCTTGCGCAGGCGCTCCACGACGGCGGCGCCGATCCCGGAGGAGGCGCCGGTGACGAGTGCGGTCTGGTAGTCGGAGAACGGCATGACGGTGTCCTTGTGTTGGAAATGAATTTAGCGAGCGGCGGCCCTGGCGACAAAGACGGAATGGGTGTGTCGGGATAAGGGCGGCTTATGGCACCAATCTCAGGCGAGCTGGCGCGAAATCGGCACCACGCGGCCGCCGGCAGCCTCGATCTCCCTGCGCAGCGTGCGGGCCAGCTGCACCGCCCCCGGGGTGTCGCCGTGCACGAGGATGGAGCGGGCCTGCATGGCCAGCACGGCCCCGGTGTAGCTCAGCACGGTGCCCTCGGTGAGCAGGCGCCGCACCCGGCGCAGCACGGCGCCTTCGTCCTTGATGACGGAGTCCGGCAGCTTGCGCGGCACCAGCAGCCCGTCGTCGCCATAGGCGCGGTCGGCCAGGAAGGTCGTCGCGACGCGCAAGCCGCATTGCGCTGCGGCATCCTCGATGGCGCGGCTGGACGACGAGCTCACGATCAGGCTGGCGTCGAAGTCCGCCACGGCCCGCAGCAGCGGCCCGGCCAGGGCGGCATCGGCCGCGGCCATGTTGCCCAGCGCGCCATGGAAGCTCATGTGGGTCATGCGGTGGCCGGCCGCGCGGGCGATGCCCGCCAGCGCACCGAGCTGGTAGACCACCAGGCTGGCGAGCTCGCCGATCTCGATCTGCATCTGGCGGCGCCCGAATCCCTGCCGGTCGGGGAAGCCGACGTGGGCGCCGACGTCGATGCCGCGCGCCTTCGCCAGCCGCACGGTGTGGTCCATGATGGCCGGGTCGCCGGCGTGGAAGCCGCAGGCCACGTTGGCGGAGGAGACCAGCTCCAGCAGCGCCTCGTCCTCGCCCATGCGCCAGGGCCCGTAGCCTTCGCCGAGGTCGGCGTTCAGGTCGATGTCCATGTGTCCTCCTCGTCCAGCAGTTCGACGACGGCTTCGCCCCAGCCGACGGTTGTCCCCTCCGCCACCAGCGCCCTGGCCACGAGGCCGGCGCGCGGCGCCACGACGGGCAGTAGCAGTACTCCCACCCTGAGCAAGGCCAGTGCCTGGCCGGCGCGTACGCGGCTGCCCACCGGTGCGAGCGGCGCCTGTTGTTGCGGATGCGTGTAGAGCAGCACACCGACCGAGGGCGTGCGCACCAAGGTGGCGGCGGGAGGGATGCTCGCGGAGACCGGCGTTGCCGCTTCTTCGACGTAGGCGCTGCCCGAGCGCCGCAGGCGCAGCGAAGTGCCGGGGCCTTCCAGTTCGAGCAGGGCGATGTCGGTGCCAGCCAGCCAGTCGGAAATCTGCCGTGCGCGGTCAAGTGCTTCATTGGTCATGCCGCGACTCCATGCAGCGCCACCATCCGGGCGACCTGGTCCAGCCACTGGCGCAGTTGCTCCAGGGCAGCGAGGGCTTCGTCCCAGCCGGTTTCGATGAAGCGGATGCGGCTGCCGATCGGCGCCTGGCCCAGGCGCCACAGGTCGGCCTCGATCACGGTGCCGAACTTCGGATAGCCGCCCGAGGGCTGGGCGTCGCGCATCTGCACGATCGGCTGGCCGTCCGGCGGGACCTGGATCACGCCCGGTACGATGCCATGGGAGCGCATCTCCGTCGGTGCGACGACCTGCAGCGCCTGGCCGGCCAGCCGGTAGCCATAGCGGTCGCTCTGCGGCGTGATCTTCCACTCACCGGCCCAGAAGGCGGCGCGAGAAGCCGGCGTGTAGCGTTCGTACTCGGCGGCCGGCAGCACGCGCATCGCCGCGCAGCCGTCGACTTCCAGCGGCAAGCCGATCGCCGGCGGCACCAGGCCCAGGCCGGCGGCACTCGCCGCGCGTGCGGGTTGCGCGGCGCGCAGGATGTCGCCCTTGCGCAGGGCCCGGCCTTCCAGTCCGCCGAAGGCGCCGCGCAGCTGCGTGCTGCGCGAATGCAGCACCTCGGGGACGTCCACGCCGCCACCGACGCACAGGTAGGCTCGGCTGCCACGGCCGGGGCCGGGCTGCGGCAGGCCCAGGTGCAGTTCCTGGCCGGCCTTGGCCACGTGGCGCGACCACGGCAACAGCGGCACCCCGTCGAGCCGGGCGGCACTGTCGGCGCCGGTCAGGGCGAAGCTGCAGTCGGCGTCGAAGCGGACGCGAAATGGAAACACCGGCACTTCGATGGCGGCAGCGCCTTCGGGATTGCCCAGCAGCAGGTTGCCGGCCGCAAGCGCCATGGTGTCCATGGCCCCGGAAGTGCCGACGCCCCAGCGCAGGCAGCCGGCGCGGCCCAGGTCCTGCACGGTGGCAAGCGCGCCCGCGGTGAGGATGACTATCATCGGATCACCCTTTCCACGCGGAAGCGGATGCTGTCGCCCGGTTGCAGCAGCACCGGCACTTCGCGGGCCGGATCGAAGAAAGACATGCGGGTGGAACCGATGGTGTTCCAGCCGCTAGGGCCGGCCGAGGCCGAGACGCCGGTCTGCGCCCCGCCGATGGAGACCGCGCCGCCGGGGATGCTGAGCACCGGCACCTTGCGGCGCGGCGTGGCAATGCGTGGGTCCATGCCGCCGAGGTAGCAGTAGCCCGGGTGGCTGCCCAGGGCGTAGACCGGGTAGAGCGGCGCGCTGTGCAGTTCGACGATGTCGTCGACGCCGAGACCGGTGTGGGCGACGACGTCGGCCATGTGGGGACCGCCTTCGCCGCCGTACACCACGGGCAGTTCGACCACGCGGCCGCCCAGCGCCAGCGGGCGTGCCGTGTCCCAGGCGGCGCGCAACCGCGCCTCCAGCGCGTCCAGGCGCTGCGGCGGGCGCTCGAACACCACCATCAGGTTGTTCATGCCGGGCACGGCCTCGCGCACTTCCGGCCACTCTTGCGCTTGCCGCGCCAGCGCCCAGATCCGCTGCTGGGTCGGCAGGCTCATCGCGCCGGGGGCCTCGAACAGGGCGGCAGTCGTGCCGAGCACGCTGAAGACGGCGTGCTTGCTCATGCCGCAGCCCTTTCCTTGAGCCAGCGCTCGAGGTGATGGATGTCGACGCCGCCATTGGCGAAGTCCGCGTCGTCCACCAGTTCGCGGTGCAGGGCCAGGTTGGTCGAAATGCCCCCCACCCGCATCTCCGACAGGGCAATGCGCAGCCGGGACAGCGCGTCTTCGCGGCTGGCGCCGTACACCACCAGCTTGGCGACCATCGAGTCGTAGTAGGGCGGCACGCGGTAGCCCGGCCCGGCATGGCTGTCGACGCGCACGCCCCAGCCGCCGGGCAGGGCCCAGTCGGTGATCAGTCCTGGCGAGGGCGCAAAGGTGCGCGGGTCTTCCGCGTTGATGCGGCATTCGAAGGCGTGGCCGCGGCAGGCGATGTCGGCCTGCGCCAGGGTCAGCCGCTCGCCGCGGGCCATGCGGATCTGCTGCTGCACGATGTCGATGCCGGCGGTGAGTTCGGTCACCGGGTGCTCCACCTGCAGGCGGGTGTTCATCTCGATGAAATAGAAGGCGCCGTTCTCGTACAGGAACTCGAAGGTGCCGACGCCGCAGTAGCCGATCCGGCGGCAGGCTTCGGCGCAGCGTTCGCCCACCTGAGCGATCAGCGCCTGCGGAATGCCCGGCGCCGGCGCCTCCTCGATCACCTTCTGGTGGCGCCGCTGCAGCGAGCAGTCGCGCGAGCCGAGCCAGACGGCGTTGCCGTGGCGGTCGGCCAGCACCTGGATCTCCACGTGGCGCGGGTGCAATAGAAACTTCTCGATGTAGACCTCGGGGTTGGAGAACGCGCGGCGGGCTTCCTCGCGCGTCAGCGCCAGCGCCGGCAGCAGTGCCTCTTCGTCGTGCACCTCGCGCATGCCGCGGCCGCCGCCGCCGCCGGCGGCCTTGACGATCACGGGGTAGCCGACCTCGCGCGCGATCGCCCGGATGGCCTCCGCGTCCTCGGGGAGCGAAGTGTCCGGCCCCGGCACGCAAGGCACGCCGGCCGCGCGCATCTCGCGCTTGGCCGAGACCTTGTCGCCCATGGTGCTGA
>JAQGMU010000658.1 GCA_028292195.1 Ramlibacter sp.
GATGCCCTCCAGGCCGGCCTGCAGCAGGACGGCGAAGGTCAGGTAGGGGTTGCACGCAGGGTCCGGGCAGCGCAGCTCCATGCGCGTCGCCTTCTCCGAGCCAGGGTGATAGAGCGGCACGCGCACCAGCGCAGAGCGGTTGCGGCGCGACCAGGCGACGTATACGGGCGCCTCGAAGCCCGGCACCAGGCGCTTGTAGGAGTTGACCCACTGGGCAAAGATCGAGCAGATCTCGCGCGCGTGCTTGAGCTGACCGGCGATGAACGCCTTGCCCACATCGGAGAGGAAGTACTGGTCGTCGGGGTCGTAAAAGGCGTTCTGGCCGGCTCTGAAGAGCGACTGGTGGTAGAGGTTCTTCTCCATCGGCTCGGGCAGCTCGTAGCCCTTCTCGATGCCCTCCAGCCCGGCCTGCAGCAGCGCGGCGAAGGTCAGGTAGGGGTTGCACGCCGGGTCGGGGCAGCGCAGCTCCATGCGGGTCCCCTGCTCCTTGCCGGGGTGGTAGAGCGGCACGCGCACCAGGGCGCTGCGGTTGCGGCGGCTCCAGGCCACGTAGACCGGCGCCTCGAAGCCCGGCACCAGGCGCTTGTAGGAGTTGACCCACTGGGCGAAGATCGAGCTCAGCTCGCGCGCGTGCTTGAGCTGGCCGGCGATGAACGCCTTGCCGATGTCCGAGAGGAAGTAGGGGTCGTCGGCGTCGAACATCGCGTTGCGCCCGTCCTTGAACAGGCTCATGTGCGTGTGCATGCCGGAGCCGTTCTCGCCGAAGAGCGGCTTGGGCATGAACGTGGCATGCCAGCCGTACTTCATGGCGTACTCCTTGACCGTGATGCGGTAGGTCATGCAGTCGTCGGCCATCTTCATGGCGTCGGCGTAGCGCATGTCGACCTCGTGCTGGGACGGCCCGACCTCGTGGTGGGAGTACTCGACGTGGATGCCCAGCTGCTCGAGCGCGATGACCGTCTCGCGCCGCACGTCGGAGCCGGCGTCGAGGGTCGTGAGGTCGAAGTAGCCGCCCTCGTCGAGGACCTCCGTGCCGTTCTTGTCCTTGAACAGGAAGTACTCGAGCTCGGGGCCGACGTTGAACTTGTCGAAGCCCATCTGCTCCATGCGCTCGAGCGCGCGCCGCAGCACGTGGCGCGGGTCGCCCTCGTAGGGCGTGCGCTCGGGCGTGGTGATGTCGCAGAAGACGCGCCCGACGCCCTGCTCCTCCGGCCGCCACGGGAGGATCGCGAACGTCGTCGGATCCGGCATGGCGATCATGTCGGACTCCTCGATGGCGTTGAAGCCCGTGATCGAGGAGCCGTCGAAGCCCATGCCGTTCTCGAAGGCGTCGTCGAGCTCCGCGGAGTTGATGCTGAACGACTTGAGCTGCCCGAGGATGTCGGTGAACCAGAAGCGGATGAAGCGCAGCTGGTGCTCCTCGACGATCGCCTTGACGTCCTCGACGGTGCGCGGCTGGTCGGTCATAGGGACGGGACCCTAGAGGATCGCGGTTGTCACATTCGTCGAAAGCTGGGCGCCGATGTGTCGAGCCAGCGGCGGCCCCAGGCCGTCAGCGCGGCGATCGCGGGCTCGAGCTCGCGGCCCATCGCCGTCAGGGCGTAGCGCGTGTGGCGCGGCGGGCCGGAGTGGTCGTCGCGCGTGACCAGGCCGCGGTCCTCGAGGTCCTTCAGCCGCTGGGACAGCAGCCGGTCCGAGAGGTCCGGGATCGCGTTGGCGATCTCGGTGAAGCGCAGTGGACCGGAGGACAGCAGGACCTCGACGATCGCGCCCGTCCAGCGGGCGCCGAGCAGCTCCACCGCCTCGTGGTAGTGCGGGCAGGGCGCCGGCGCTCCGTCGGGAGCGCCGGGTTCCGGGATGCGGCGGGCCTCGTCGACGGCGCGCTCCCGACGGTCGTGTGGCCGGTGGCCTAGGCCGCCCGGAGCTGGCGGTCGTGCTCGTGCGAGCCGTCGAGCGGCACGTCGCCGGCGACGTTCACCATGGCCGTGAAGCACTCCAGCGACGCGAACGCGATCGCCTCCAGCAGCTGCTCCTCGGTCCATCCCCGCTCGCGCGCCTCCTCGTGGAGGTGCTCGGGCGGCGTGGTGTGGGAGACCACGAGCTCCTTGAGGTAGCGCAGCAGGATCGCGTCGGTCTCGTCGAGGGCGTCCCACTCGCGGGCGAGCGCGATGTCGTCGAGCGCGAGCCCGGCGTGGCGCGCGACGCGGCGGTGCAGCTGGAGCCCCGGCTCGGACCCGAAGTGCTCGGCGACCGCCAGCGAGATCCGCTCCAGGGTGATGACCGGCAGAGAGCCGTGACGAAGCTCGGCGCGGAAGCGCGTGTAGCCGCGCAGCGCGGCGGGGGAGCCGCCGAGGACGCCGAGGAAGTTCGGCAGCTGGCCGGCGCCGGCCAGGGCCCCCTTGAGGATCGGCTGCGACGCCTCGGGCGCGGAGAGGTCGTCGTGGACGGTGAAGCGACTGATGCGGGTCTTCATGGCAGGCGTCCTGATGCGAGGGGGATGAAGGGTCTGCCGGCCGTCCGTGCCGGCGGTGCGCCGGGCTCCTTACCCGAGGTAAGTGTAGGAGGGTCGTCAACGCGTCCTTCCCGCAAGACGCACGGAACGTGCGCCGACATCGAGGAGCTCGGACATCGGCGCGCACGCGGTGCGCGGCGGGCCGTGGGCCCCGCCGGCGGCGCCCCGCGTGATGGGCGCGCTAGCGCTGCGCGTGCA
>JAQGMU010000264.1 GCA_028292195.1 Ramlibacter sp.
GGGCTCTACATCTGCCGCGAAATCGTGATGGCGCACGGCGGCACGCTGGCCATCGAGTCGGCGGAGGAGAAGGGGACGACGTTCGTGGTCACGCTGCCGCGGAACGCTGGGGTTCCTGCGTCAGCCCAGCCTACTGTTTCTTCGGCAGCTGGATCCCCGGGAATATCTTGATCACCGCGCTGTCGTCCTCCTTCGCGTAACCCGCGGTCGACGCCTGCATGAACATCTGGTGCGCCGTCGACGCCAGCGGCAGCGGAAACTTGCTGGCCCGCGCGGTGTCCAGCACCAGCCCCAGGTCCTTCACGAAGATGTCCACCGCCGACAGCGGCGTGTAGTCGGCGGCCAGCACGTGGGCCATGCGGTTCTCGAACATCCAGCTGTTGCCGGCGCTGTTGGTGATCACCTCGTACAGGGCCTTCGGGTCCACGCCCTCGCGCAGGCCCAGCGCCATGGCTTCGGCGGCGGCCGCGATGTGCACGCCGGCCAGCAGCTGGTTGATGATCTTCACCTTGCTGCCGGCGCCGGCGCGGTCGCCCAGCCGGTAGACCTTGCCGGCCATCGCATCGAGCACCGCGCCGGCCGCCGCGTAGGCCTCGGGCCTGGCCGCGCTCATCACCGTCATCTGGCCGCTGGCCGCCTTGGCTGCGCCGCCGGAGATGGGCGCGTCGACGTAGTGGATGCCGCTTGCGTTCAGGCGGGCCTCGAGCGCAATCGACCAGTTCGGGTCCACGGTCGAACACATGATGAAGGTGCTGCCCGGCTTCATCGCCGCCGCGGCGCCGCCCTCGCCATACAGCACGCCTTCGGTCTGCTGCGCGTTGACGACGACGCTGATCACCACCGGGCAAGCCGCCGCTACCTCAGCCGGCGTCGCGCAGGCCACGCCGCCCTGCGCCGCGAACACCGCCGCCGCGCCGGGGCGGACGTCGCAGGCATGCACCTGGAAGCCGTTGCGCCGCAAAGTGGCGGCGATGCCCGCACCCATGGCGCCGAGACCGATGACGCCTGCTTTCCGCTGTGCTTGCTGCTGCTCCATGCCGGTCCTCCTAGGCCGGACATCATGACAGGACAGCGCGGCCTTCGTCCTACACCCGCTCGACCGCAGCGTGCCTAGCATGGGATGCAAACGGAGATTTCACCATGCAGTTTTCATCCGGGAAGAAGGTCCTGCTCGCGGTCCTGATGGCCGCCGCTGCGACCGTCGCTGTCGATGCCAACGCGAAGAAGCCTGTCGCCGCCAGGCCGGCGGCCGCGGCGCCGGCGGCGGCAGTGGCGGTGGCGGTCGACGTGGCGCCGCCATCCGGCACATGGGAGTCCAAGCCGCCGGCCGCCGAAGGCTATGTCTGGTCGACCGGCTACTACGAGTGGAAGGACGCCCACTACAGCTGGAAGCAGGGCGAGTGGGTGCTGATCAAGCCCGGCCTGGAGTACCGCCAGCACAAATGGGCGCAGCGCGCCGACGGCAAGTGGGTGCTGACCGGTGGCGACTGGGTCGCGGCCAACGAGAAGCTGGCCAGCAAGAAATGACCTAATTGCCCGCGCCCGCTGCCTGCCAGGCGGCGTAGCCCTGCGCGCGCAGCTGGCAGGCCGGGCAGCTGCCGCAGCCATGGCCCCAGGGGTGCAGTTGCCCGCGCTCGCCCAGGTAGCAGGTGTGCGTATCCTCGCGCACGATGTCCACCAGCGCGTCGCCGCCTAGCGACTGCGCCAGCCGCCAGGTCGCGGCCTTGTCCAGCCACATCAGCGGCGTTTCGATTGCGAACGGCCTGTCCATGCCCAGCGCCAGGGCTTGCTGCATGGCCTTCATCGTGGCGTCGCGGCAGTCCGGGTAGCCGGAGTAATCGGTTTCGCACATGCCCCCGACCAGCACCGCCATGCCGCGCCGGTAGGCCAAGGCGGCCGCCAGCGTGAGGAACAGCAGGTTGCGCCCGGGCACGAAGGTGTTGGGCAGGCCGTCCGCGCGCATGGCGATCTCGGTCTCGCTGGTCAACGCCGTGCCTCCGATAAGGCCCAGGGCCTCCAGCGGCAACAGGTGGTCAGCCCCCATGCGCGGCGCCCAGGCCGGGAAGCGCTGGCGCACGCGCGCCAGCACCACCGTGCGGCAATCGAGCTCGATGCGATGGCGCTGGCCGTAGTCGAAGCCCACCGTCTCCACGTGCGGATGGCGGTCCAGGGCCCAGGCAAGGCAGGTGGTGGAGTCCTGCCCGCCTGAGAAGAGCACGAGGGCGCCGGCGCTAGCGGGCGGCGATGCCGTCGTCATGCCTCGCGCGCGGCGGCGGCCAGCTGCTTGCGGCGCGCCTCACCCTGGCGCTCGTGCATCCAGCCCGGGTACTCCGGCGTGAGCTTGCTCGCGGCGTCGATCCGGGCCAGGTCGCCGGCATCCAGGCTGACCTTCGTCGCCCCGATGTTGTCGGCCAGCTGCTCCGGCCGCTTGGCGCCGACGATCACGCTGGTGACCTGCGGCTGGTGCAGCAGCCAGGCCAGTGCCACCTGCGCCACCGTCGCGCCCCTGGCCTGCGCGATCGTGCGCATCACGTCCATGCAGCCCCAGGCGCGCTCCTTGTCCACCGGCGGGAAGTCGAATTCGGCACGGCGGCTGCCGGCTTCACCCGCCTGGCCGCGTCCGTACTTGCCGCTCAGCAAGCCGCCGGCCAGCGGGCTCCAGACCATCAGGCCCAGGCCTTCGCTGCGCAGCATCGGCACGATCTCGCGTTCCAGGTCGCGACCGGCGACGGTGTAGTAGGCCTGCAGCGATTCGAAGCGCGCGCAGCCCAGGCGCTCGGCGATGCCCAGCGCCTTCACGACCTGCCAGGCGGCCCAGTTGGAGACGCCGACGTAGCGCACGTGGCCGTGGCGCACCAGCTGGTCCAGCGCGCGCACCGTTTCCTCGATCGGCGTGGCCGGGTCGAAACCGTGGATCTGGTACAGGTCGATGTGGTCCAGCTGCAGCCGCTTCAGGCTGGCCTTGACGCCGTCGAGGATGTGGCTGCGCGTGGCGCCGCGGGCGTTTGGCCCGGTTCCGGTCTCGCCGAACACCTTGGTGGCCACCACCACGTTCTCGCGCGGAATCTTCAGGTTGCGCAAGGCCTGGCCGGTGATCTGCTCCGACAGGCCACCGGCGTAGACGTCGGCGGTGTCGATGAAGTTGATGCCGGCGTCCAGCGCCTGGCCCACCAGCCGCTCCGCGTCAGCCTGCTGCAAGGTGCCGATCTTGCCCCACATGCCCTCGCTGCCGCCGAAGGTCATGGTGCCGAGGCACAGCTCGGAAACGAAAAGGCCGGTGCGGCCGAAAGGCATGAGGCGCATGGTGGGTTCCTGTCGGTGAGTTGAAGTGCGTGGTCCATTCTGTCTTACGGAGCAGCCCTCGGGCTTGAGCTTCAACTGGCCTTGAACACCTGGCGCAGGTAAGCCAGGAAGGTCTCGTCGCTCGCCAGCGTCTTGCCCGGCGAGTCCGACAGCTTGGCCACCGGCTGGCCATTCGCCTCCACCAGTTTCATCACGATCTGCAGCGGCTCCAGCCCCATGTCGTTGGTGAGGTGGGTGCCGATGCCGAAGCCCAGCTGCGTGCGCGCCCCGAAATGGCGGTACAGGCGGATGGCCTCGGGCAGGACCAGCCCATCGGAAAACACGAGCCGCTTCGAATGCGCATCCACGCGCAGCGCGGCATAGTGCGCCAGTGCCTTCTCGCCCCAGGCCACCGGGTCGCCGGAGTCGTGCCGCAAGCCGTCGAACAGCTTGGCGAAATAGAGGTCGAAGTCGGCCAGGAAGGCGTCCATGCCGACCGTGTCCGTCAACGCGATGCCGAGGTCGCCGCGGTACTCCTGCACCCATTCCTCCAGCGCGGCGCGCTGGAAGTCCCGCAACCGAAAGCCCAGCGCCTGGAAGGTCTGCAGGTATTCGTGGCCCATGGTGCCGATGGGCACCGTGCCCAGGTCGCGCGCCAGCAGCACGTTGGAGGTGCCCTTGAAGAACTGCGGCACCGCGTCCAGCAGGGTGCGCACCACCTCGCGCTGCCAGTCGCGTGAATGGCGGCGCCGCACGCCGAAGTCGAAGAACTCGAACGGGTTTTCCAGTGAGGGCTCGCGCGCGAAGGCCTGCAGCAGGGCCACCTTGGCGTGCAGCCGGCGGCGGCCTTCGGCCAGCGCTGCCGCCGGGGCGAGCCGGCGGAAGTACAGCTCGTTGACGATGGCCAGCACGAAGATCTCGAACGCCATCACGTGCACCTGCGGCCCCTTGGCTGCGATCAGCAGCTCGCCGTCCTGCGCCGTGGCGTGGATGAAGTCGCGCTGCAGGCGGAAGATGCGCAGGAAGTCGACGAAGTCGCCCTTGATGAAGCGCAGCGATGCCAGGAAGGCCAGGTCTTCGCGCTCGAAGCGCAGGCGGCACAGGTGGTCCAGTTGCGCGTTCACCTCGTCCAGCAATTCGGCCAGCGGGTACTGCGGCGTATTGCGGCAGACGAAGCGGTAGGTGGCCTGCGTCTGCGGGTGCCGGTGCAGCATCGGCTGCCACATCGTGAACTTGTAGAGGTCCGTGTCCAGCAGGCTCAGGATGACGGGGGCGGCGGCCATGGCGCCAGTGTAGGGTTTGCGGCTTTGCTGCGCACCCTGCGGGGCATGTCAACCGGCGTCGGTATCGGGGAGCTTTTCCGCCGGCACCAGCCCGCCCTGGCCGCCGCCGCCGGCCGCCTCGGCCAGCCGCTGCATCTCGCCCGACTTGTCCTGCGCCTTCGCATACCAGCTGCGCACGATCTCGGCGGCAGTGTCGCGGCCACCCAGGCCGAAGGCCAGCCCCAGGGCCAGTGCCAGCGCGCCCACCACCGCCATGAACAGCGTGTTCACCAGTTCGGTCGCAATGCCGATCTGGTTGACCGCCACCACGATGGCGAAGGCCCAGACCACCACCGAGGCCAGCTTGGCCAGGAAGTTGCCGTTGGCGATGCCCGCTTCGCTGACGGTGCCGCGCACCAGGTTGGAGAGCGCCCGCGCGGCCAGGCCGCCGATCACCAGCACCACCAGCGCCACCACCACGTTGGGCAGCCACAGCAGCAACTGCCGCAGCACTTCGGACACGGCCGGCAGGCCGAGGGCGTCGAAGGCCACCACCAGCGCGATGAGGCGGACGAACCACTTCACCACCAGGCCGATCATGCCGGCGGGGTCGGTGGCCACGCCCATCCGCTGCACGAAATCGGCCAGGCCGGCGCGCTGCGCCAGCTCGTTGAAGCGGATGCCGCGCAGCACGGCCGCCAGGCCCTTTTCGATCAGGGAGGCGATGAACCAGCCCGCAAGGATGATCAGGGCGAAGCCGATGATCTTGGGAATGGCCGAAAACAGCAGGGCCATGGCGGCGGCGAGAGAGGTGAACATCGCGTCGCTCCATTCGGTGACTTGGACGGGCATGGGGAGCTCCAGGGGATGTGCGGGGGCCACTTCGCACTCTGGAGGAGCGGGGAGCGCGCCAGCGTCGGTGCTGGAGGGCGGCGGCTGTAGGAGGTGCCTGCGGTTGCGCAGGGAAATGCCCCCAAACCTATAATCAAAGGTTCAGCTGGAACACCATGAGCACTCCCAACTTCACCGTCGCCGACATCCGCCAGACCTTCCTCGATTTCTTCAAGGACAAGGCCCATACGGTGGTGGCCTCGAGCCCCCTGGTGCCGGGCAACGATCCGACGCTGATGTTCACCAATTCGGGCATGGTGCAGTTCAAGGACGTGTTCCTGGGCACCGACAAGCGCCCCTACGTCCGCGCGGCCTCGGTGCAGGCCTGCCTGCGCGCCGGCGGCAAGCACAACGACCTGGAGAACGTGGGCTACACGGCGCGCCACCACACCTTCTTCGAGATGCTGGGCAACTGGAGTTTCGGCGACTACTTCAAGCGTGATTCGCTCAAGTGGGGCTGGGAGCTGCTGACGCAGGTCTACAAGCTGCCGGCCGACAAGCTGTGGGCCACCGTCTACATCGACGACGACGAGGCCTACGACATCTGGACCAGGGAAATCGGCCTGCCGCCCGAGCGCGTGGTGCGCATCGGCGACAACAAGGGCGCGAAGTACGCCTCCGACAACTTCTGGATGATGGCGGACACCGGCCCGTGCGGCCCCTGTTCGGAAATCTTCTACGACCACGGCCCACACATTGCCGGCGGCCCGCCCGGCTCGCCCGACCAGGATGGCGATCGGTATATCGAGATCTGGAACCACGTGTTCATGCAGTTCGACATGCAGCCCGATGGCAGCGTGAAAGACCTCCCTGCGCCCTGCGTGGACACGGGCATGGGCCTGGAGCGGCTGGCCGCAATCATGCAGCACGTGCATAGCAACTACGAGATCGACCTGTTCGACAACCTGATCAAGGCGGCGGGCCGCGAGACGGGCATTGCGGATCTCGCGACGCCTTCGCTGAAGGTGATCGCGGACCACATCCGCGCGACGTCGTTTCTCGTGGCCGATGGCGTGATCCCGTCGAATGAAGGCCGCGGCTACGTGCAGCGCCGCATCATCCGCCGCGCCATCCGGCATGGCTACAAGCTGGGCAAGAAGACGCCGTTCTTCCACAAGCTCGTGCCGGACCTGGTGAAGCTGATGGGAGAGGCCTACCCGAACCTGAAAGCGAACGAGAAGAAGATCATCGACACGCTGAAGGCGGAGGAGGAGCGGTTCTTCGAGACGCTCGAAATGGGGATGCAGATCCTGGATGCTGCGCTTCCTGGGTCGCAGTCCGCAGACACCGCCACCGTTCGCCCTGAGCCTGTCGAAGGGCCTTCGGGACAGGCTTCGACAGGCTCAGCCCGAACGGACGGGGGGTCTGCGGGGCAGGCTTCGACAGGCTCAGCCCGAACGGTGGGGGGGTCTTCGGTGGAGGGGCAGGTGCTGCCTGGCGATGTCGCGTTCAAGCTGCACGACACCTACGGCTTTCCTCTTGACCTGACGCAGGACGTCTGCCGCGAGCGGGGCGTGACGGTCGATGAAGCGGGATTCAACGCCGCGATGGACAGGCAGAAGGCCGCGGGCCGCGCGGCGGGCAAATTCAAGATGGACCGGGCGCTGGAATACACCGGCGCGGGCCACCCGTTCACCGGCTACGACCGGCTGGAAGAGCCGGCGAAGATCGCGGCGCTGTACCGCGATGGCACGCCGGTGCAGCAGCTGGCCGAAGGCGAGCAGGGCGTCGTGGTGCTGGACACCACGCCGTTCTATGCCGAAAGCGGCGGCCAGGTCGGCGACAGCGGCGCGCTGACGGCCGAGGGCGTGCAGTTCGGAGTCGAGGACACGCAGAAGATCAAGTCCGACGTCTACGGCCACCACGGCGCCATGACGCAGGGCACGTTGAAGGTGGGCGACGCGGTGATGGCCAAGGTGGACGTGGCGCGCCGCCAGGCGACGATGCGCAACCACAGCGCCACGCACCTGATGCACAAGGCCCTGCGTGAAGTGCTCGGCGACCACGTGCAGCAAAAGGGCTCGCTGGTCGATGCCGACAAGACGCGCTTCGACTTCGCGCACAACGCCGGCGTCACGCCGGCGCAGATCCTCGAGATCGAGCAGCGCGTCAACGCCGAGATCCTCGCCAACCAGGCGACCCAGGCGCGCG